>NZ_JBALOP010000013.1:0-55319 GCF_036962685.1 Bacillus sp. JJ1566
AGAGGAAATTTTTCGAGCGTGCTCGAAAAAAATCGGGCGCAAATACGCCAAGGCGAATTTGATTAGAAAAGAAGGTACATACTTTGTCGAAAACGAAATTGCAATACTGGCTTATTCAAATCCTATTAATTCTAACGATCATCTTTGTTTCAACGAAAATTACATTTTTATTTAAACCGATTGGTGTATTTTTCTCAACAGTCTTTTTCCCAATTTTAATTACTGGATTTCTTTATTTTCTTTTAAATCCGGTCGTCAAATTCCTGCATCGCCATAAAGTTCCGAGGAGTCTTGGAATATTAATCATTTATATCGTATTTTTTGGGTTAATCGTATTAGCAGGCGTGAATTTAGTACCTGTTATTTCTAACCAATTTACGGCTCTCGGCAATGCCTTACCAGGGTATGCGAATCAAGCGATGGACTTTTTTGAGGAATTCTCTAAATCCTCAGAGTTCAAGTGGATTCAGACTGAACAGCAAGAGCTATTAAATACAATTGAAGAGAAATTAATTGCTTTTGCGAACACTCTTCCAAATCGGATTACAGGTGGTATTTCGCAAATTATTGGGGTAGTAACTAATATTGCAATCATCCTTGTAACCGTGCCATTTCTCTTGTTCTATATGTTCAAGGACGGCGATCGATTACCACACGCCATTGCAAGATTTTTTCCAACTGACTACAGAGACGAAGCTTTAACGATTTTAAAAGAAACTGGCGAAACCCTATCCGCATATATTCAAGGTCAGGTAACCGTAGCATTAGCTGTTGGAACCTTATCCTTTATCGGGTACTTGATTATTGATTTACCATTTGCGCTTGTGATGGCATTAATCGTTGCAGTGACTAATATTATTCCATATGTTGGACCACTTTTAGGTGGAGCTCCGGCCGTACTTGTAGCTCTTTTTGACTCCCCTATGAAGGCATTATTAGTGGTGGTTGTGATTGTAATTGCACAGCAAATTGAAGGGAATGTCCTATCCCCTCTTATTCTTGGGAAGACACTTGATACACATCCAGCGACGATCATTATTCTTTTACTTGCTGCGGGAAATCTAGCAGGCGTGTTGGGCATGATTCTAGCAATTCCAACTTATGCTGTAATTAAAACAATTGTCATCAATATTGTGAAATTCTTAAAAGCTAAGAAAAAAGCCGACCTTACGGCAGATATTTGAATGAAAGCCACGGAACGAAAAGTTTCGTGGCTTTTTTAATGCTACAAATTTCATATTGTTTCAAGCCCTGTCTCTTTAGCAATTAATTCATAGGATTTAAGTCGGTCCTCTGGGGAGTGTGTAATGGTGACAATCATAATTTCATCTGCTTGGTATGCCTGTTTAAGTTTTTCGAGTCTATCCTTCACATCCTTTGGATTTCCAATGATGACTTTCTGTTTCATTTTTTCGAAGCCCTCATGAAGATTCTTTTCATCAAGATATTCCTTTGCTTCTGTAATGGACGGAATACCTTCTTTCCCTTCTCGCTTTTCTCTTTGCTTACTCCAAACATAAGAACTTAACGCAATGGCTTCTGCTTTCTCTGTAGTTTCAGCACAAATGGCAGAAACAGTGACAATTACACGTGGCTTGTCCCCTACACTTCGTGGCGTAAAGCTATTCATATATTTTTTGACGATTTCTCTACCATCATTGTCGCTCATGAACAGTCCGAATGTGTATGCCAATCCTTTTTCCGCAGCTAGTATGGCACTTTTTTTGCTCGTTCCTAGTAACCAAGGTTCAGGGTGTATTGCTGGAATTGGTGCTGCCTTCAAGTTCGCAAATTCATGGTCATTAGGAAAATCATGATGTATAAAATGAAGCAGCATGTCGATTAGTTCTGGCATCTTCCAAACCTGTTGTAAAAAATTATCTGATAAAGCATTGGTTGCTTCAGCCGATCCTCCAGGCGCTCTTCCGATACCGATGTCGATCCGATTCGGAAATAAAGTGGCAAGCATATTGTAGACCTCAGCAACCTTATATGGTTTATAGTGAGGCAACAGAACAGCACCCGAACCAATCCGAATGGAATTCGTTTGCGAACCAATGTATCCAAGCATAACCTCAGGTGCCGGGCATGCAAGTCCGGGTAAGTCATGATGTTCAGCAATCCAATACCTTGTATAGCCTAATCGTTCCCCCGCTTGTGCCAACTTCATTGATTCAGTTAATGCCTCCTGTGGAGTTTGATTAGCTGAAATAGGAGCTTGATCTAAAATACTTAATTTCATCTAAAACCCTCCTATTCCCGAATTTCACGAAGAGTTAATGTGAAATCTCCTACCTGATTTTTTTCATAAAGATTCGTGATTGAAGTTGAGTATTCATGGATTGTAGCCGTACAAGCAATATTTCGTTCTGGAACCTTTAAATCAAAATTCCCTTTATATAAAAGAGTTGTAACATCATGGTAATCTTCACTTGATACTTTAAAATCTATTTTTATTAATAATCGATCATTTTCAGTTTCATCATGGTAATTCGATACATCCAATTTGTAATCATTTAAGTATATTTCAGTAACCAAAGGTCAGCACTCCTGTTTATTATTTTTAATTTCCATCGTAATGAAGAGTCCATTAAAAAATTCTGTTATGTCAACAATAGTTAATCCATTTTCTTTTACTAGTCTCTCTGTCTCCCTATTTAAACAACAGCCATCACATATTTTTTTCCATGCAGGTGTAAGCCATTCCTGAAGGTTTGACAAAAATGGGTTCCTCATTTTTACGTGTTCAAACATAAGTATTTTTCCATTAGGTTTGCAAACCCTTTTCATTTCAAGTATTGCCTTTTTTGCATCTGGAATCGTGCAAAAAACTAGTGTCGCTACTATTGTGTCAAATGTATTATCGTCAAAAGGTAGTTTTTCTGCATCCGCTTGAATAATTTCAATCGGAACAATAGCTTGCGCTTTATTTTCATTTGCTCTATTTGACATAAGTGGATTAGGTTCGATTGCCGTAACGCTTCGAACATCGCGATATAGCGGAAAATTAATCCCTGTTCCAGAACCGAGTTCGAGCACTTGTCCAGTTGCTTTTGAAAGTAAATGACTTCGAATCGAGATGAATTTTCTTTTTTCGAGTGGTTTCATAAAGAGGTCGTAAAGCGTTGGAAATAACGTACTCATTTTTTCAACTCCTATTTTCATCAATATGTTAATTATATAATAGTTTTTACGAGGATTTCGACTAATTGGTATGTAGCATGAACATGTCATGCAAAAATGGGTAAGATAAAAACGAAACAGAATTAAGGAGTTGTATGTTTTGAGATTCCAGTGGAATTTAATATTAGGGCTTATCTTTGCATTGATTATCGCTATATTTGCTGTAGTAAATGTGGATTCTGTAAGAGTTAATTTTGTATTTGGTTATACAGAAATACCACTTATTTTAATCATTTTGGGGTCCGCTTTACTTGGTGGTCTGATTGTAGGTATGTTTGGGATTCTTCGTCAATACAAGCAGCAGAGACAAATAAAAAAGTTAGAAAAAGAAATTGAGCAAGTTAAAGCTGCGAAGGGTGAGAAAGCACCCGTAGAGTCAAAAAACGAAGTAGAAACAATTGAAAAAGGATAAAATAGGAAAGGTGCAAAACCTTTCCTTAATCTATCTTTACCCCTTCTGCGGGCTCTAACAACCCCATTTCCAGGCAGGTTTCAAGTAGTAATGCTTTCTTCTCTCTTTGAAATTGAATTTCGATTTTTTCGTCAGAGACTGAAACGATTGTTCCGTGTCCAAAAACACGATGCTTCACAACCATTCCCTCTTGTATTTCATTTGCCTTTTTAATCGCATTTGGATTATAAGGGACAGCCGATTTTTTCCGCGCCTGCTTTTTCTGAGGCTCCGAAGCTTGCACCCTAGCTGGCGGTGAGATAATGTTCTTTACATTTGCGACAAGACGAGACTGAGCGACATCTTTTCCATTTTGTTTTTTATAGGATAAAAGCTCCAGCTCCTGTTCAGCACGCGTCATCCCAACATAAAATAGTCGTACTGCCTCCTCCATTAGACTGCGGTCACCATCTTTATATTTATTAATCTCATCATGCGAAGGAATCACACCTTCAATTAGATCAATCATATAAACTTTTTTAAACTCAAGCCCTTTTGAACTATGAAATGTGGAAAGCGTGATGGCATCTTTATTCTTATTAAATTTCGAGGCTTTCATCAGATTTTCGAGATGCTTTAATCGTTCTGCAAATTGCTCCATTGTTTCAAGAGTATCTGCAATTTCCTCAAGGGTTTGAAGCACACTGAAGAGATAATCCGTTTTAAATCCGAGCTTCTTGCTCATTTCCTTAAGTGTCTTGTCATAACCAATCTGGTCCCTAATTAATTTAATCGCTTTAAGTGGCTTGACCCCCTTCATCTGTTGAAAGGTTTTCTGGCATGCTTGAATTTGTTTCACTTGATAGTCTTTTAAGCTTTTATTTTGTAAAAGTCTTGCAAAAATAGACTCATTTGGCTCCTTTTTTGTCAAATCGAACAATTGTTCTCTTGATATATAAAACCCACATTTGGTGTAAATTTGCTGAAAAATATCCACTCGTTTATCGGTAAATGTCATTCTCATAAAATTCAAGATATCTTTCACAACCCAATGTGAGAAAAAGCGATTATCAGAATCCTTTATATAAAAAGGAATTTGATTCCGTTCAAGTTCATTAATTAGCATGATAGATGAAGAGTTGTTCCGGTATAGGACAGCCACATCCTTCTTCTTTTCCACCCTATCAATTACTTGCACAATATATTTTGCTTGAATTCGATAATCCTCAAATTGTGTAATTTCAATTGGTTTATGATTAGGGTTTTCAGTGAACATATTTTTGTCGTAGCGGTCTTTATTCCGCTTAATGAACCGATTGGCAACATCGACGATATCCTTTGATGAACGATAGTTCTGCTCCATTTTTAGGATAACCGCATTCGGATATACTTTTTTAAAATCGAGCAAATACTTCGGCTCCGCTCCACGCCAGGAATAAATCGATTGATCATCGTCTGCCACGACATATAGATTTTGATGATGCTTTACAAGCTTCTCGATGATTTCATGTTGAACGAGTGACGTATCCTGGCTTTCATCTGTAAGAACATAATCATAACGGTCTTGGTATTTTCGAAGAATCATTTTATCCTTACTAAATGTATCATTTGCTATCGTTAGCATATCGTCATAGTCCAGTAAGAGATGCTTTGGGTTTGCATTCTTTATTTTTTCATATTCCTCAAAAATGTTCTCGACAAATGGTATGTCACAATCTATATTTTCCCACTCATCTCGTGGCAGCAGTTTATTTTTAACAAAACTAATATAAGTTGTTAATTCTTCAAGCTGCTCTTCCGTAATATTTTCACCATTAGTAGATTTAAAAATTTTTCGTAATAGTAGTTTTTTATTTGGACCGCCATCTTGATTTCCTTCAATCAACTGGTAAGAAATTTTTTGATTATAAAAATAATCCCGCACCACCTGAAATGCAAGACTATGAATAGTTGAAAAGTCTACTGAATCCGAAGGGTGATCTGGAAAGAAGCGAGCAAATCTTTCTTTCATATCGGCTGCAGATGCACGGCTAAAGGTTACTGCCTTTATGCGTGAAGGTTTGACCCTTTCTTCTTCTATTAAATAACCGATTCGCATGATTGTTGTCGTCGTTTTACCTGAACCAGGTGAAGCTAGTAGGAGTAAAGGTCCCCTTGTGTGGAGAACGGCCTTTTTTTGAACGTCATTTAGCTGTACACCGAGTTGTTCTCTCTTTCTATTAAAAAAGCATTCCCCATCATTCACTTAATCCCACCTCCCAAATCATTCAAAACTCCATTATAAATTCTATCACTTTTATTGACAATGTAGTTGTAATCTATACTTTCTTTAAGACATAAAACAAGGGAATAATTGGTACGTTATATAAAGGAAGAAAATTAGAGGTGATAATCTTGGATTATAGAATTGAAAAAGACACGATGGGTGAAATCAAGGTTCCAGTGAATGCCTACTGGGCTGCCCAAACCCAACGGAGTAAAGAAAATTTTCGAATCGGAACGGAAAAGATGCCACAAGGGGTAATTGAAGCTTTTGCTATATTAAAAAGAAGTGCAGCCATCACAAATGAAAAGCTTGGGAAACTAAGTGCTAATAAAGCAAAAGCAATTATAAATGCTTGTGATGAGATTCTATCAGGAAGTATTTTTGACCATTTTCCACTTGTTGTGTGGCAAACCGGTAGCGGGACGCAAAGTAATATGAATGTAAATGAGGTTATTGCTAACCGTGCCAACCAGTGGTTAAAGGATCACCGAATTGAGGATAAAGTCCATCCGAATGATGATGTCAATATGAGTCAAAGTTCAAATGACACTTTTCCAACTGCCATGCATATTGCTGGTGTGAAAGCTGTAAATGAACGTCTTCTCCCTGCTATAGATACGTTACAAGCTACTTTAGAACAAAAGGAAAAAGAGTTTGCGAACATCGTAAAAATTGGTAGAACCCATCTTCAGGATGCTACTCCGTTAACTCTTGGTCAAGAAATAAGCGGCTGGGTCCATATGTTAAGGCGCTCTAAGGAGATGATTATAGAATCAACTGATAAAATGCTCGCGCTTGCGATTGGCGGCACAGCAGTTGGAACTGGGATAAATGCTCATCCGAAGTTTGGCGAATATGTTGCGAAGGAAATTTCGGAGTACACCAAGCTCTCCTTTCTTTCATCCGAAAATAAATTCCATGCCCTAACCAGTCACGATGAGCTCGTTTATGCTCACGGAGCTTTAAAAGCTTTGGCAGCAGATTTAATGAAAATTGCAAATGATGTAAGATGGCTTGCGAGTGGTCCACGTTGTGGTATTGGGGAACTTATGATTCCTGAAAATGAACCAGGAAGCTCAATCATGCCTGGAAAGGTTAACCCGACACAGAGTGAGGCTCTAACCATGGTTGCTGTTCAGGTCATGGGCAATGATGCAACCATTGGAATTGCTGCAAGTCAAGGGAATTTTGAGCTTAATGTATTTAAGCCGGTGATTATTTATAATTATCTTCAATCTGTAAGACTTTTAGCTGATTCAATCGAATCTTTCAATAAAAATTGCGCAATCGGTATTCAAGCAAATCAAGCAATTATCTCTAAAAACCTACAAGATTCATTGATGCTTGTAACTGCCTTAAATCCTTATATTGGCTATGAAAAAGCAGCTAAAATGGCAAAACATGCACATGCACATAATACTTCTTTAAAAGACGCGGCCATGCAGCTAGGAATTTTAACAGATGAACAATTTGAACAATATGTAAAACCTGAGGAAATGGTGCATCCAAAGGAATAATGAATAGCCTTCCATGTCCGGAAGGCTATTCGTTTTATAACGCTGAAAATTCCTCTACTAAATCGTTGAATTTTTTTAGTGAATTTTCAATCGGATATGGAGTTGTAAGGTCTACCCCTGTCTTTTTCAACAGCTCAAGCGGGTAGTCAGAACTGCCACTTTTTAAGAATTCAAGATAAGAAATTAATGTTGTTTCGTCCCCTTCAAGAATTTTCGTTGCAATATGAATGGCTGATGCAAATCCTGTAGCGTACTTATACACATAAAATGGACGGTAAAAATGCGGGATTCTAGCCCAACCATATTGGACTTCGTCATCAAATACAAGATCCTCGCCATGGTATTCTCTAAATAATCCCTCGTATACTTCACTAAAGGATTCTACATTTAAAGGCAGACCTTGTTCGGCCATTTCATGTGTCTTCTTCTCAAACTCAGCAAACATAACTTGTGTAAATAAAGTCCCTTTAAATTTATCAATAAAATGATTGATGAGGAATTTTTTGACCTCCTCATTTTCTTCCGTGTTCAATAGGTAGTTGATTAATAATACCTCGTTCACAGTTGAAGCAACCTCTGCAACAAAAATACTATAACGTGCTGTAATTTGTGGTTGGTGCTCAGAGCTTAATTTACTGTGAACTCCGTGGCCACATTCATGAACCAATGTAAATAAACTATCCAGGTCATCCTGATGATTTAAAAGAATATATGGATGTACTCCATACACACCTAGATTATAAGCGCCTGAACGCTTTCCAGGTGTCTCCCTAACGTCAAAATAACGAGCTTTTCTAAATTCCTTGAGTGTATTGACATAATCTTCACCTAATGGAGCAAGCGCCTTACACATAGTTTCAAATGCCTCATCGTAGGAGATATCTTTCTTAGCCCCACTAACTAGAGGAACGCTTAAATCGTATTGATGAAGCTCATCAAGACCCAACTTTTCCTTGCGAATTCGTGTGTATTTGTGCATCGCACCGATATTTTTCTTCGTTGTTTCGATGAGATTTTCATAGACGTCTTTTGGAACATTATCGCCAAATAATGCTTTTTCAAGTGCTGATGGATAGTGCCTGAGCTTTGAGATTGTGACATTATTTTTAATTGCCGCTGACAACGTTGATGCAATTGAATTTTTCAAGTGTAGATAAGGCTCATAATAGGCTTTATATGCTTCCTTACGCTTCTGCCGATCCTCATCTTCAATAAGCTTTGCGTACATCCCCCTTGTAAGTTCAACCTTCTCACCATTATCTTTCGTAACCTTCCCAAAACGAATATCGGCATTATTCATCATTCCATATGTCGTACTTGGTGCTGAAAGAGCTTCACCTAATCGGGATAAAATTTCTTCTTGATCTTTATTCAATACATGTGGCTTATAACGGAAGGATTCCAAAAGGTCTTTTTCAAAATACTGAAGTCCTTCTTCTTCAGCAATGTAACGTTTTAATGTTTCTTCATCTAAGCTTAATAAAAAAGGCATGAAAAAAGAATTCGCTGAGCTCACCTTTACGCTTAGCTGTTTGGCGCGGTCTAAATAAGATTGTGATTTTGTCACACGTGTGTCTTCATCTACCTTTAACATTGCATATGCAAAAAGCTTGTTAAAATGGAAGGACATTTTTTCACTCAAGGTTAAATACTCAAATAATGAATGTCCGTCATGGATATTTCCATCAAATGTTGAGAGCTCCTCGCCCATCTTTTCAATAAGCTGATAAACATCCTCCCATTTACTTAGGTCAGAATAAAGATCATCCAAGTTCCATTTTTCTTGTTCAGGCACTTCACTTCGAGAGGTATACGTAGTTGTCATGGCAATTCTCCTTTTGTTAAAATTAAAATCAAATACGCCTTTGCATATTTGTGCCCAGATTTTTAGGCCCACACGATGTGGGTCATAAAGACGTTGCCACAGGATGTGGCGTTTTTAGTCTTTAATCTTACTGCTCGAAAAGTTACCTTTGAAATCTGTTGCATCCGCCGGAGGCTTTTACTATTATTTAGCAGAAGCGTGCTGAATAATAGTAAAAACCTTTAAATATGTAAGAAAGAAATATATGATAAGAAAGAGATATGTTTCATTTTATATGATTTACATAAATTTGTAAAAAATGAAAGGATGTTCATACATGGCGAACAAATTGCCTCATGTAGAGGACTCAGGAGAAACAGCGTTTCTTCCCCCAAAAGGAGATTACGAAACATTTGTGGACGAAGCCCACTATGAAGAAAAGGTTCGAGAATGGGGCCTATCCGTTAAAAAAGAGTACTGGTACAAGGAAAGAATGCAACAACGAATCGTTACGATAAAAGGCTATGAAGTGTACGGTAAAACACAAGAATACAATACAATTGTGCTTGAATTTCAGGATGGGCATCTCACATGTATTCACCCTGCCTATTTAAAAGAAATGCAATCACCAAGCTTTACAAAAGCCGCTATTTCAGACAGTGCGGTAGGTCCATCAAAGAAAAAGGAAACACCGAGTGAGGCTAAGGATGAAAAAACGTTAACAGCGGAATCAAAACCAGCTGTTAAAAAGGAACAACCTGAGAAAAAAGCAAAAAAGGAAAAAACGCCAAAAATCGAGCTCCCTACTGACAAGGTCCATTTTACCGCTTCGGTTAAACAATTCGCATTAACATGGAACCATTTTAACGAAGATAATGATGAAGTTGTCGTCCTCGAGAATGTTGTCATTCAGGAAGAAAATCCAATTGAAATAGGACTTGCTTGGTGCTCACATTCAAAAACGCTAAAAAAATTAGAGCTTGAGCCTGGGAATACCCTTGAATTTGATGCAAAGATTGTGAAAAAGAAATTAGCAAAAGGTAAAGATGTCGAAGAAGAATTCATTATTGATGATCCGGTTCACTATAAAATTAATAACCCTTCCAAACTCAAGAAAAGCTAAAAGAGCAGAATTTTTCTTTTAGCTTTTTTTTGTGTACTTCTTTTTGAAATGAGCTAGTGCCAAAAGCGGAAAAATATAACGATAGCTATGGTAATGAATGTAAAAGTCACCTGCCATACCTTGCCCTTTCGGATATTTTGTCGTCCAGTCGTCTCGGTTCAAATTTGAAATTAGAAATTGTATCCCTTTATTAATTGCCTGTGTCGGATAATCACTTGCTGAAATTAAAGCATCCACAGCCCATGCAGTATGTGTTAATGTGCTTGTCTTTAACGATATATATTTACTTTTACTATCGCTTTTACACGATTCACCCCAGCCACCATCCTGATTTTGAATGGATTCTAGCCATGTGACTGCTTTCTTAATTGAAGAATGTCTTGGCATGACTCCAACCGCACGTAAACCGGTCAAGGCCCCCCATGTTCCATAAATAAAGCAGATTCCCCATCGACCATACCAGGAACCATTGTTTTCTTGATTTTTATATAGCCATCGAATTGCGGATTTAACAGAAGGATGGTCTTTTGGCAGATTCGTATATTTACCAAGATATTCGAGCGCACGCCCAGTCACATCTGCGGAAGAAGGATCAGTAAGAATATAATCCGCTTTTTCGATTGGTAAAAAACTAAGAAGCTTACTATCTGTATTTTTCTCGAAGGCTGGCCATCCCCCATCTTCATTTTGCATGGTCAGAAGCCAATGTAATCCCCTGTCCCACGATTGCCTAAATATTGGTTCTTTTTTTACCATTCTCGCAATTGAACGCAGTGAGGCAGTTGTATCATCAACATCGGGATGAATTGTATTCATGTCTGCAAAGCCCCATCCTCCTGGGAGCCCAGACGGATTTTGGACCGCCCAATCCCCATATTTGAACTGTTGTCGCTCCAATAAATATTTATTCGCTTTTTTAATCATAGAATGGGTTGAAGGAACACCAGCCTCTTGTAATGCATATCCAAGTAACGAGGTATTCCATACATCGGCAGTGGTGTATTGCATATGGGTATGACCTTCAATCTCTGTTTTCATCCCTTTTAATCCATTTATAGCATTTATAATAATTGGATGATTTTTTGGATAGGCCAAACTAAGTAATGCAAAAATCATGAGAAAGGTTGAGCTGAAATAACCTAAAAATGTTCCATCAGGCTCAATTCTGCGTAACATATATTGCTTCGCTTGTTCAGTTGCTAGTTGGTGAAGATGAGTAGGTAACCCAATTAAGTGGTTGATTGCCTGTTTGATAGTTGAATAAAATGATCGCCATTCCTGTGAATCACGGAAATCAAATCCATCTTCGTTTCTCTTACTTTCTAAATCAGATAAATTAGGACTCTTCTTTGTTATTAGTCTATACTTCTTGTCTGAAAGAATCATGATTGGTGTAAGATTAGCTCTTCCGAATTCTGAGAAACTATAAAAATGTATCGGAAATGAGTGTGGTAACAGGATTAGTTCAAGAGGCAGTGGGAAAGAAGTTGGCCACTTTTGTTGCCCTGTTAACGAGAGCATAAATTTAGTAAACATATGGATGTTCTTAAGTCCGCCATTTTTTACAATAAAGGATTTCGCACGTTTCATTTTTGGATCAGTCTTTTCGATATATCCCGAATAGAGCAATGCATAATATGCCTCCACAGTCGTAGATACATTTCCATCCCCTTCATCATAGAAAAGCTTCCATGCACCATTCTCTTCCTGCCGAGTTAAAATCCGTTGTGTTAATTGTTGAATCAATTTCTCATCATTTATTTCAAGGCTTCTTAATAAGATAATCATATAACAATCCGTCGAAATGCCTGTTTCAAAGGGATATTTCCATGCTCCATTGGATGATTGGTCCTTCCTAATGGTGTCGATTAACTGCTGCAAGCCGTCATTCACCTTGTCTAACATTCGTAACCTCCCTTCAGCCTACTCCCATACATATTCACTGTTAAGCAAGAGCATTCATTGAGGAGGTCAACATTAATGTGCAAACTCTTTAAAAAGAAGAAACATCCACTCTCTGAATCTCTATTACAGATTAAGAAAGATTTAAAAAGGCTCCAAAAGCGACCAGTATATTTGCCGCCACTTACTTTGGAGGAACAGCAACTGATTCAGCAAATTAAAAGGATGACGAGGAGTCTGAATCTGAATAATGTGACGAGGACAAAAGCCTATCTGGATTTCTATCTTGCCCATCCTGAAATCCATTGGGCATTCCTTGGACATATGGTGTCCCGTAATGGTGGTTGGAATATGACGGATTTAAAGGGTGGACAGCTTTCAAGGCTATTAACAAAAAAGGAAGCGCAAGTCTATTTTTCATTTTTGGAACGTGGAAATTGGTTGATATTTCAGGATGCCTTCCCACAATTTTTACTCTATAAAGCAAGTAAACTATATCAGCAAAATTTGTTTTACCTTCTCCCTCACTTTCATGTTTCTGTTTTTATGGAATCAGTGTGGAACGATTTTTGGGTGAGGCAAGATACGTATACACTTACAGTCGCTCAAATTATTAATGAGCAAAGCTATCTTGAGGACCGAGTGATTTCAAATTCCCAATATAAAAAGGAAGTCTTTGATACGTTGGAATTCAAACTTCAGGATTTATTGGCTTTAAATCATATTTTATTTCCGTTATATGAAAAAGGGAAAATTTATTTTATCGGTCAAACCCTCCATCAATTTAAAAGCGTTCGTGAACGCATATTGTTAGGAAAACGTTTATATTCTATCTTATTTGCTGATAAAAAACGGCTCAAATCAGTTGAAAACTGGGCAAAGAAAGTTCAACATTCCGGTTCAAGAAAGGATTACTGGCCGCATCTTTTTAATAATGTCGATGAGGGACTACCTGGATTCTTATTGAAATCACGTGTGAAATCCTGTGAACTAACCAAAGGTTCTCCGAGAATATACAGTCCGAGTTTAGAGATGGTTTGGCAAAATAGAAAACATAAGGCTGCTGAGATTGGGGATTGGTTCAAGGATTGGGAAATCATTTATTATCTTAAACGCGATAAAGAACTAGTGGATGGAGAGATTCTTCATGAATACTGTAAAACCCTTGAAAAACTTGAACTCGCAGCGATTGCCAAAAAAGCCATTTCGCTTCGGGAATAATTCTGCGCTTATCGTCACCATTTTACTCGGATCCTTAATTGGAACATATTTAGACCTATATTATGTTGGAAAAGGTTTCTACACTTTTCCGGTGCGTCCATTTCCTGATGTTTTTTCGATTCATGTGGGCTTTACACTTGTTGGTTTGCCATTTATTTTAGTTGTGTTTCTTTTTATTTGTGAAAAATTGAGTGCTGTAGGTAGGATCAGTGTTGTACTTTTCCTTGCGTCAATCATGACGGTTAGTGAAAAACTTTCCGAATCGTTTGGCTGGTTTCTTCATGATCCCTCCTGGAGTCACATAAATTCACTCATTGGATATACAATTTATCTGTCAATTATGCTAATTGTCTATTCTTTTGTCAGCATGAAAAAAACCTGACTCATATCGAGTCAGGTTTTTCAATTACGATCCTAAAGCAAGCTTACTCCTTTTTTTACAAAGGGTTGCATTAACACCCTGGTTTTGTAGCTGTAAAAGGATTTGGTGGATCGTTTTTCTAGGCTTTGCTTTTTTCACAGTTCCTTTGGCCTTTAACTTTACTTCGTCATTAGAGGGTTTCATTATGATATAACTCCTTTAGGAATAAAGATTTCGCTTTTCTCTCTGTTTTTCCTCATTTAAAAATTCAATGAAAAAGTGTAAAGTAAGCTTTGGTTGGTTTTGAAGACGTGCAATATAGTCTTGCTGGCGTCCAGATGTTAACACATCACTCTTTTTAATTCTTTTTATAATATATTCAGAAGAAATGGCTTCCATTTCCTTCTTTTTAAATTTCGCTTCCTTTGATAAGGCGAATCCAATTGCGCCAATGATGGAATAAATAAGAAGTGAAGGAATAGCTTCTTGTGTAAACGGCATGAAAAATAGCATAAACACTAAGTTAATAAGTGAAATTATGATCAATGGAAACGACCAGAACATGTATTTAGATGTTTTCATCATGATCGGTGCAATTTTCTTGTGGAGCTGCTCAAGCTCCTTTGTGATAAACACAGGCAAATTCCTTGTTGTGATAAAATTCATTTTAAACTCCCCTTCCTTTTTGATGGATGAGAAAAGGCCTATATCACGATTGATATAGGCCAAAAAGAGCGAAAAAGACCTATACCATGTTTTGGTAAGGTCTTGCTAACAACGTTAAAAGTTGCCAACAAAGCCGAGAGATTGAACCTCTGTATTGACGACTTTGCTGTTAAAGCTACTCCCCTTAAGATATCCAGTTATTATATACTTCTAGTTTAACATATAGCTTGGGTTCTAACAACTTAAATGATCAATCCCAATGGGAATAGTAGGAGGAGAACCTCATTCTTTAATTATTCCTACAATTTTACCGTCTGTTGCCATTAGTAAATCAGCAACCTTTAACTCGACTTGCATACCAATTTTTCCAGCGCTAACAATGATCCTGTCAAGATTCGAAGCGTTGGCATCAATAAATGTAGGGTATCCTTTTTTCATACCGATTGGGGAACAACCGCCTCTTATATATCCCGTGAGGCTTTGGATTTCCTTTACTGGTACCATTTCAACTTTTTTAACTTCAGCAACTTTTGCTGCTTTTTTTAGATCAAGCTCTTCTTCCACTGGAATTACAAACACATAGATGTCTTTTTTGTTTCCTTGGGCAATCAATGTTTTATAAACTTTTTTAGTGTCTAACCCTACCTTTTGGGCAACAGATATTCCATCTATTTTTCCATCATTGGTTTCATATGTATAGATCTCGTAATCAATCTTTTTAGAATCTAAAATTCTCATGGCGTTTGTCTTAGATTTTGACATTGATAGGCCTCCTTTTATTTTTGAAAACCCAAAATAGTTTGCTTTCGTTCTTCTTTTTCAGATTCATTTTGGTATTCAAATAATCCAATTCTATTTCCCCAGGGGTCCGAAAATGTAGCCCATTTTACTGGGACCTCTTTCCTTGAATGTATTTCGAAGGGCTCTATTTGTAAATCCCGGGTAAGTCTTTCACGCTCATTTTCAAGATTGTCTACCCCTAATCTTAATGGACCAGAACCAACTGAGGGAATGCCTTCAGCAATCTGAAGCCAACAGCCGGGAAGAATCTCCCACTCTGCAAACCCATCATGAGGAATAAAATCAGGTTTTTTCTGAAGTAGCGTTTCATACCACTTTTGTCCATTAGAAATGTCTCTGACGCGAAACTGAAATGTCATTTCGTAAATCAAATAAAATCCCCCTCCATTATTTTATCCATAGGTATTCTCTAATCAAATCTTGGATTCCTCTTTTTTATTAATAAAAAGCAGACAGCCCTTTGACTGCCTGCATTAATTATTATTTTTCTTTTGTAAAATCTAGAATACGAATAGGGTTACCAGAATTGTCTAAATATATGGCATATCGTCCTGGTGGAATGTCGTGTGGTTCCCTTACAAACTTAAGATTGTCTTTATTCTTATTGTAAAACTCATCTACACTATCGACTAAAAAGACTCCACCTGCAGACAGCCCTTCGTCTTCATCTTCAATCATAAGACGAATATCTGTGTTTGGTAAATAGATGGCTGCAGTATGCTCCCCTTCCCTCCAAGCTTCTTCAAACCCTAAGTTTTCACGATAAAATGTAAGAGATTCTTTCAGGTTTTTTACCGGGTGATACAAAAATAGTAATTTCATATCTCATCCTCCTCAATTAGGTAATTTATTTATGTATTACGTAAGTTGATTATGTTAAGCGTAATTCATTTACGTTTCTCTGTCAATATGTTATTATCATGATATGAAAGAGTGGATACCAATACCAGGAACTAATAAAGATACAATACTAAAGGTCGCTTTAGAGGAATTTAGTAGCAAAGGATTTAAAGCTGTTAATATCACAGAGCTCGCTGAAAAAGCAAATATGACAACTGGTGCTATTTATCACCACTTCGGGTCAAAAACAAAGCTTTATGAGGTTATTCGTGCAGAAATGGAACAAAGGATTATAGACAGAATGGAGGGTGCAGTATCTCTATTTGAAGATACATCTAGAAAAATTGAAGCTGCAATGCTAATTGGATTAGATTTCGCAGTGAAGGCAAGTATTTGTCGCTTACTTTGTGAGGAATCTCCAAGAAGAAATAGTGATAAGGTGGAATCTTTATTTAATGAAATCATTTCTGAATCCCCCCTACCAATTTATATAATTGTTACTGCTTCATGGAGATCGATCTTGAAATCACTTGCAGAAGGTGAAATCACACTTGAACAAGGAAAGCATTTAATTAAATGGATGTTTATTAAGGAAACAAATTAAGAAAGCAATGCTGGTTGCATTGCTTTTACATTTACCAATTTTTATTTTTCACTAAAGTCGTAATATGCGCTAGATGATGATTCCCATGCCATGCACAGAATCCTAAAAAGACGCCCAATTCCATTTCTCCGCCTTCTGGGTGGACATATGATAATTGGAAATCATCCATCGAAAAGTTTTGTAAAAGTGTAACCCATCGCTGATGGACACCATTAATGATTGCTAATGAAGCATCGACTGGTAAAGCTGAATCGGATAGCTCTGCCCATTTCGTTTCATCATAGGGTTTAATAACCGGAGTGCTTTCTGTAACAGCTAACTTAAAACGAATATACGAATTCATCGATGCATCCGCAATATGGTGAACAACCTGGCGAAGTGTCCAACCTCCATCGCGGTATGGTGTATCGAGTTGTTGATTTGTTAACCCCTCGACAGTTTCCTTTACTGATAATGGTAAAGTCTCAATTTCTTTTATCCAACTCGAAACTAGTTCTCCTGTCAAATCTCCTTCAAAATGAAATTCACCTATCGGATAACGTTCATCCATTCTTGTTCCCCTCCTAGAATTTTGAATAATTAAATACTTACTATTATTTTAACAAAAGGTTGGGAAAATTTCTGTATACAGATTCTATTGACATTTGAGGAACGGAGAAAAGGCGAATCTTTTGGGATTCACCTTTTTACATGATTTTTACATAAAAGGTACGAGTTCGCGGACCATCAAATTCACAAAAATAAATTCCTTGCCACGTACCTAGAAGTAAACGACCATCTGAAATAATAACATGTTGCGATGCCCCGACAGTACTTGCTTTCATATGGGCTGCTGTGTTTCCCTCCATATGACGGTCAAGGTCATGATACCAGGGATACACTTCATCGAAACGACGAATCATGTCACGTTTTACATCAGGATCCGCATTTTCATTGATCGTAATTCCAGCCGTTGTATGAGGGCAATAGACAATCAATACTCCCTCTCTACAACCACTTTCATTAACAACAGCCTGAGCTTTATCCGTTACATCAATCATTTGGTCACGTACATTCGTTTGTAAAGTGAACTTTTGTAGCATGATTTGTAAATCTCCTTATTCAAATTATCCAAAGAATAAATCAAGTATGTTTGATGCAGTCGAAGAATTCTTATTATAAAACTCAGAGTACCCACAGTTTTTACAAAACACCACAGTAAAACGATTATTTTGAATATCTAACATTTTTGTTATGCCAGAGCCCGTCATTGAAACATCCTTCGTCCCTGCATTGGTACTTCCACATTTAACACAGCCTTTTCCTTGCATAAAATCCCCTCCAAATTTTCCTTTTAACACTATTCTTTACGAATTTATAGGAAAATAGTTTCAATTATTTTTTGTAATTTGTGCAAGTGCTTCGTCGATTGTTGGATATGAAAACAAAAATCCTTCCTTTTCAAGACGTTCTGGAATTACCCATCTACTTTTTAAAATTAATTCCGTTTCTGTTCTTATAAAAATTGCGCCCAGTTCAAGAAGCCAAACTGGTGCTGGCAAGCCTATATTTCGATTGTAAGCTTTTCGGAGACTTTTCATCAATTCGTGATTAGTAATTGGATTAGGAGTTGAGCAGTTAAAGACTCCTCTTAGATGGTTGTGATTCCGAATGTAAAGAATAATATTGAACAAATCCTCAATATGAATCCAACTGAATTTTTGAGTACCTGGCCCCTGGATTCCGCCAAGACCAAAACGAACCAGGTTTTGATATGGAATCATCACACCACCACCTGCTCCAAGCACGATAGAGATTCTTAGGGCTATCTGTCTAATATTCTCGAAATGATAAGAAAAAAAGGCTTCCTCCCAACTTTTTGCAACCTCCACTGAAAAACCGGTACCGATTTCGCCTTCTTCTTCTGTCATTGGTCTATCTTCCGCGTGTCGATAAATGGTTGCTGTGCTGGAATTAATCCATATTTTCGGCGGATTTTTGCAATCTTTGAGAGCATCACCCAATATTTTTGTAGTCTCCGTTCGTGAGGTGAAAATTTCTTGTTTGTTTTTTTCGTTGTATCTGCAATTGACAGATTTTCCAGCAAGATTAATAAGCATCTCAGAATTCTCGAGTGCTTCCATAATTCCGTCCCTATCATCCCAAGTGATATTTGGTGCATTTCTTGAAATGACTTTAACATCATAGCCAAGGTCAGAAAATTTTTTAGAAAAATAGGTACCTACAAAACCTGTACCACCCGCTAGTACGATCTTCTTCATACCCGCACCCCCCTCTTATATTCCTATCATTAGTTTACCATTATCTGGTGCTGTTTGAGAAAAAACAGTATAATAGATTCGAAACTATTAGAAAGGTTGTGGGGTATGATATTCAAACAAAGAACTGAATCCATCAACATCAAAATAATGAAGACCCAAGATGCTCGAATGGATTTAAACAATGCAGACAAGCAGTATTTTTTAAATCAAATTAAGGGTTATGAAGGAGAACTGTTATTTGATTCATTCACAGAAAAACTAGAATGTGATTGTTTGGTTTTAAATGATTTATTGCTTCAATTTAATAACACTACATTTCAAATTGATACCCTGGTAATTACACCTGAGATACTCTATATCTTTGAAGTGAGAAATTACGATGGTGATTTTTATTACGAATCGGACCGACTTTACAAGAGACCTAAAGTAGAAAGGAACAATCCTCTCATACAACTTCATCGCAACGAATCCTTACTTCGACAAATGCTCCAAAGTCTAGGATTTACAATACCCATTCAATCATATGTTGTTTTTGTAAATCCCGCCTTCACTCTTTACCAAGCACCACTCAATACACCGATTATCTTCCCTACACAACTAAATGCATTTTTTCAAAATCTAAATAAGTCTACTACAAAATTAAATAATAAACATAAAGTACTTGCAGAAAAACTGGTTTCATTGCACATACCAGAGTCTCCGTATAGTCGATTGCCTGAGTATACTTATGAGCAGTTTCGGAAAGGGATGTGTTGTGGGAAGTGTGGAAGTTTGTCGGTCGAGGTTGATGGAAGAAATGGTGTTTGTATTAGATGTGGTCATGTGGAATTAGTTAATGATGCAATAATAAGAAGTGTTGAGGAACTGAAACTTTTTTTTTCCTGAATATAAGATAACAACGAATTTGGTTCAAGAGTGGTGTCAAATTGTAGAGTCGAAGAAAAGAATCCAAAGAGTCCTTGATAAGAATTATAAAATGATTAGAAACAATCGTTGGACATACTATGAATGAGTGATCGTTTTCATAGACATTTTTAATAAAACTTACTAGCTTTTTTCCTTGAGAGCCGGTTATCAGAGACATTTTATAAATAGACTAGCTAGATTTTGTCTTTGAGAAGCAGTGTCAGAGACAATTAGCCGATGAAATTGCTGGTGTTTGTCCTCGAGAGCCGGTCTCAGAGACACTTCAAAAGTGGACTTACTATATTTTGTCTATGAGAAGCAGTGTCAGAGTCAATTAGCCCATGAAAATGCTGGTGTTTGTCCTCGAGAGCCGATCTCAGAGACAGTTCAAAAGTGGAGTAACTAGCTCTTGTCTTTGAAAAAATGTATCAGAGACAGATAACCGACGAAATTACCTTTATCTGTCTTCGAGTCACAGTCTCGCGGACACTTCGAACTCCCAAACCCTAAAATTATCTTTGAGATATTTTGTAAGAACCCAATATAACCAAAAAAGCACCCGCTCGCGGGTGCTTGCCTATCAAATCATTTATATTGAAGCTTGTTTATTAATCCACGGATGTAGACGTGCATATAATAACATGAAGATGACTGCTACGATCAATCCTTTTAGTAAGTTAAACGGAAGGATTGCGTAAACCACCATTTTGAGTGTTTCTGGTGATGACATTGCCGGAATATTCAAGAAGAAGTTGAATGCCGGTAGGAAAACATAGTAGTTAAGAACACTCATGATGATTGCCATCATAGCTGTACCGCCAATTAATCCGATGGTTAAGCCTAATTTTGTTTTTAATAGTTTGAAAATGTAGTAGGTTGTTAAGACAAAAATAATCCCTGCAACAAAGTTTGAGATATGGCCGACGGGTACGCCTGTTTCACTTCCGGTGATGAAATAATCAATCATGTTTTTGAATAATTCAACTAAGATACCGGCCCCCGGTCCAAAAATTAATGCAGCGAGTAATGCTGGAACATCGCTAAAATCGACATTCAAAAAGCTTGGGAATGTTGGCAATGGGAAGTTGAAAAACATTAAGATGTACGAAATGGTACTCAACATTGCAATTGCCACAAATTGACGTAAAGGTATTTTCTTCATTTTTTCTTTCCTCTCCTCTTTTGTCGATCCACCTCAAAAGAAGAAAGGTTCGGCTTTTTAAGCAATACTCAAATAAAAACCCCCAAGAATGGCTTCTTGAGGGAGTTAAAGGTATGCTTAATAAACGTTCAATCATTGAAAAATTTTCGAACGCGCAGAACCTCCATCTTCTCCCATCCAGACTATACTGTCGGCTTTGGAATCGCACCAAATCCTGCCTTGCGGCTCGCGGGCTTAGAGAGTAATCTCATCACCGCCGGTCGGGATTTTCACCCAGCCCCGAAGATAGATCAATATTTAATTTCACTTTATTCTATCAAGATTAATAAATAATGTGAAGCAATTTGCTTACAATTGCCCAAATTCTTAAAAATATAAATTTCTAAATCAAAAAATGATTTAGAACACTTACTTACCATCTACAACTTCTTTTAAAATCTCATATGAACGCTTTTGTTTATCCGGATCATAGATGTAAGATACGGCCATAAGTTCGTTGACATTATATTTTTCTTGGAAGCTTGTTAATTGATTGCGAATGGATTCTTTACTGCCTAACAATGTGACACTGGACATGGAGCTGGCCATTTCTTTTTCTGGCGGAGTCCAAAGTTCATCCATGTTATCTACTGGTGGTAGCAATGGATTTTGTGTACCACGAACAATGTTTAAGAAAAATTGTTGCATCGTTGTGATTTCCCGTTTTGCCTCTTCGTCTGTTTCCGCAGCAATTACATTTAAGCAAACCATCATGTATGGTGAGCTTAAATATTCAGATGGCTCAAAACGATCACGATAAATGGAGATTGCCTCTTCCATAAACCTTGGTGCGAAATGGGATGCAAATACATAAGGAAGACCTAATTTTGCTGCCAAATAGGCTGAATCCGTTGAAGAACCTAGAATGTAAATTGGAACATTTGTCCCTACTCCGGGATAGGCTTTGACATATCCTTGATGCTCCATCGGTCCAAAGTAAGTGAGCAATGCATTTACATCATTCGGAAAAGTATAAACAGATTCATTATTAGAGCGTCTTAATGCACTTGCTGTCATCATGTCAGTTCCAGGAGCTCGACCAAGCCCTAAATCAAGACGATCTGGATAAATGGTGGCCATTGTCCCAAATTGTTCAGCCACAACTAATGGTGAATGGTTTGGAAGCATTACACCTCCAGAGCCAACTCGAATTTTTTCAGTATGCTCTAATGTATGTTTTATCAAAATGGGGGTTGCTGAACTAACAAGTGTTGGTGAATTGTGATGTTCGGCAATCCAATATCGTGTGTATCCCATATTTTCTGTTGCTTGTGCTAAATCAATCATGGCGTCAATTGCGTCTTTTTGATTCTGCCCCTTCCGAATTGGCGCAAGGTTTAGAACAGAGACTGGTATATTTATATTTGTCATTTGTAAGCATCCTTTCTTCCGTTAGCTATAGTACCATCTTATCAATTGTGAGAGGAGAAACAAACCATCTTGCTTGGGTGAATGTCCCTAGAAAAATTCAGACTAATAGACCAAGTGGATTTTTACGATATATGATATAATCGTAAAACGCCAAACTTTCATAATAGTATGACAACATCACAGAGGGGGTTACTTCATGTCAAATCTTAATACGCCAATACAGGCACCAAATAGTTTTAAGAAAAAAGTGGCTATGATTGGGCCTGGTATGGTTGTAGCGGCTACCGGCGTAGGAACTGGTGATCTTGTAGCAGCATTGGTTGCAGGGGCAGGCTTTGGTCTTGTATTTGTTTGGGCTATTGTTCTTGGTTCTATTTTTAAGCACTTTTTAAATGAAGGTGTAGGACGTTACCACCTTGCTACTGGTAAAACGATTATTGAAGGCTGGCAGAAAATGGGCAAATGGGCTACTGGTTATTTCGGGGTTTACTCTGTTATTTGGGGATTTGTGTATGGAGCCGCAGCTACATCTGCATGTGCTCTAGCGATGACCGCGATGTTTCCCATACTTCCCTTTTGGGGGTGGGCCGTTATTCATGCAATTGTAGGATTCGCCCTCATTTGGGGTGGTCGTTACCTTTTATTTGAAAAAATAATGATGGTTTTAATTGGACTAATGTTTGTAACAGTAATTGGTTCTGCAGTACTATTTTTTCCTAATATTGGTGAGTTATTGAAAGGCTTTGTTCCAACCGTTCCTAAAGGTTCCTTTATGCTTACACTTGGACTTATTGGTGGTGTAGGTGGAACAATTACGATGGCCTCTTATGGTTATTGGATAAAAGAAAAAGGTTGGAAAGGAAAAGAGTGGATTCCAATGATGAGACTGGATTCAAAGGCAGCGTATTTTATGACTGCGTTGTTCACTCTTTCGCTTTTAATAGTAGGAAGCCAGTTTCTCTATGGCTCTGGAATTGCTATTCAAGGAGAACAAGGGTTATATCAATTATCAGAGATGATTGGAAATAGATTTGGAAGCGTGTTTACATGGCTTTTCTTAATTGGGTTCTGGTCTGCGGCATTTTCTTCGTTATTAGGGGTTTGGAATGGAGTTCCTTACCTATTTGCAGACTTTGTACGACTTATGAAAAAAGAACAAAATCGTTCTGTAACTGAAAAAGATCCTGCTTACCGAGCTTATCTAGCGTGGCTCACCTTCCCTCCAATGCTTCTTTTATTTTTTGGAAAACCCATTGAACTAATTATTTTATATGGTGCACTTGGAGCTTTGTTTATGCCTTTTTTATCAATAAGTTTACTATGGCTACTTAATTCAAAACGTATTGGAAAAGAATTCAGCAATAATGTTTTGTCAAATATCGTTTTAGTAGCATGTCTGGCCTTATTCGGTATTTTAGCCATTCAACAATTAGTAGGATTATTCTAAGTCTCACAAAGCACTTTCTTCAAGGAAGTGCTTTTTTATGTCTAAAATACTCCCCTCCAAAATGGGTCATACTAACCAAATGAATATTTCTGCATATTGGAGGACAATGGTTTGGAACATACATGGCTCTCTCTAATTCCTTTTTTAATCGTAATTGGTATGGCGATTTGGCTGAAGGATATTTTACCTGGTCTTGTTTTAGGATTATTAGTTGGCGCAATACTTGTTACATCTGATTTATTAGGCGGAACTGGGCAATCGATTACATATATTGTGACAACTTTATCAGATCCAACCAATATTAAAATCGTAAGCTTTTTATATGTGTTTGGTGGTTTAGTTGGAATGATGAACATCGCCGGAGGTATAAAAGGATTTACGGAATGGATTGGGAAGAAAATTAAAAGTGAACGAGGACTTCTCGGTTTAATTTGGTTCACCCTCCCTTTTACCTTTATGATGCCAATGTTTCGGATTATGATGATTGGTCCCATTATTAAACAACTCATAAAAAAAATGAACCTATCAAAACAGAAGGTCGGTATGACATTAGATATTTCAACCGAATCTGTAATCGTTCTGTTACCCGTTGCGACCGCATTCGTTGGTTTTATGGTATCGCTTGTTGAAGGTGGAATTAAAGGGCTTGATTTAGGAATGTCTGCCTATGAAGTTTTCCTGTTAAGCATCTTGTTTAATTTTTATGCAATTGTTATGCTCCTGATTGGAATCATTCAAACATTTTGGCCCTCCAAAACAAAATCGAAGTCAAATAAAAATCATGATGACGAAGAACATGAACATGAATTTCATCGAATTGGAATAAAAAGGGAATTATCTCTCGTAAAAGCACAGCCTTGGAATTTAATTGTTCCAGTGTTTTTACTTTTAGGATTGTCACTCTATCTATTATGGGAGGATGGCAAATCTCGCGGGGCACAAACTGTTTTTGAAGCATTTTCAATGGCTGATGCAACCTTTGTAATGCTATTAGCAGTGTTTATCACTCTCATTTTTACATTTGTTTTTTATGTGATTCGAAAAGAGAAATTACACGAAATTATGTATCATTTTTACGATGGTGGCAATCAAATGATGCAGGCGATTAGCCTGCTTATTCTTATATGGGCTCTAACATTATCGGCAGAGGAACTTGGATTTTCAGGTTTTATTAGTACAACCTTAGGTTCATTTCTACCCGGCTTTTTAACGCCTGCAACGATTTTTCTAATCGGGTCGGTTGTTGGATATTTTATTGGGTCTTCATGGGGAACCTGGGGGTTATTTATGCCGCTTGGGATTGCACTTGCTTTATCAACTGGTGCCTCCATCCCGTTAACGGTGGGAGCTGTTTTTGCGAGTGGTGCTTTCGGTGCATTAACCTCTCCACTTGGTGACACGACGATTACAACAGCATCGATTTTAGATATGGATTTAGTCGATTATGCTCAATATAAATTAAAGGTTTCAGCGATTGGTGGCGTAATTGCAATTGTGCTCTATATTATCGGTGGTTTATTTATCTAAAAAAGACTAAACAACAATCTGTTTAGTCTTTTTACTTTTAGAAGTTTCGTTCTTGATAAGTTTTAAAAGCTGGGTTTTTTAATACGATTCCAACAATTATAAATCCAAAGATGGAACCTGCAATTGAGCTAAAAATAAAAGACGGTACGAAACCGAAAAGGGCGGCATCCTGGCCCATAAAGAGTGTGGCGATTGGATAACAAGCCATTGCACCCAATAACCCGGTTCCGAAAATTTCACCAGTCATCGCCATTGAAGCTTTCTTCGTTTTTGAATATAATAATGCTGCTAAAAATGCCCCAATCATACTGCCCGGAAATGCGAATAACGAACCCGTTCCAAGCATATTTCGAAGTAATGATACTGAAAAAGCTTGAAGAACGGCATATGCAGGGCCAAGGATTACTGCAGAAAGTACATTAATAAAATGCTGCATTGGAAAAACCTTTGTGAATCCAATTGGTATTGCAAACAAATGGCTTGTAACTGTTCCAATCGCAACAAACATTGCTGTAATAGTCAATTTTAATGTTTTACTCATAATGAATCCCCCTTAAAGATTTAGTCCATTACTAATCCGCCGTCAACGACAAGATTCTGCCCTGTTACACCTTTGCTCCAAGGAGATGCAAAGAAAAGAACTGCTTTTGCAACATCCCCTGGTGTCGTGACTTTTTGAAGTGGAGTAGAATCCTTAATTAATTGGAAAACTTCTTCAGAAGTGGCAGAACTCGCATCGGTTGTTTGAAGTAATCCTCCTGAAATCATGTTAACGTTAATGCCGTATGCACCAAGATCTTTTGCCATGTTTCGTGTGAATCCTAGTAGTGCCGCCTTACTTGTGTTGTAATCGTGATAAGCAACGACTGGATTTTGAAAAAGATTTGTGCCAATGGTCACAATGCGTCCAAAGCCTAGTTCCTTCATATCACTAACCGCAGCCTGGGTCGTATGTAAAGCTCCTCGGATTGCACCTTCAAGCTGTGCATGATAATCCTCCCAAGAAATATCTTCTGCGTTTTTTCTTGCGATGGGGTCAAATCGGAAATTAATTAAGGCATTATTTACAACTGTTGTGATAGGTTGGTCAAAATATTTTTTCGCTTCAGCAAATAAGTGTTGTACCTGTTCCCGATTCCGCACATCTGCATGAATGGCAATCGCATTTTCACCAATTTCGTCTTTTAAAGAATGAGCTTTTTCTTCACTATTGAAATAATTAATAACCACTTTCGCTCCTTCATTAGCAACTGCTTTTACAATTTCACTCCCTAACCCACGTGCGCCGCCTGTAACGAGAATAACCTGATTCTGAAGTTTCATTCTAGTAGCCTCCTATTATGATAGATAAGAAAAACGCAAAAAAGCCAGATCCACATGAATGGACCTGGCTTAAGTAGTAAGAAAAAAATGGAAGTTTTCCACTCTACTTTCCTCCGCCGGTATTACCCGGATCAGGTCCAAAGGGTTAAAAAACGTCCGTTTTTCTCTCAGCCCAATCGGGCACCCCTAGTAGTTTGCGAATATTCTTTCTTTAAGCATAGTATGTTTACACAAAAATGTAAAGGTATTTGATGCTTTTAAAGTGTGAGCCCTGGCTTTAAATATATTTACTACCTTCTCTGACACTAAGTTTCGACAATGTGTTTTCTTTTATAAATTGACGAACTGAATCTGGATTCGTCTTTGAATACTCACGTAAGGACCAGCCGATTGCTTTTTGGATGAAAAATTCCTTACTATCTGCATTGGCTTTTATGTATTTGTAAAGGAATCTTTCATTTGTTTCTTCCTTATATTTTAGTTGAAACAGAATCGATGAGCGTTTCAGCCATAAGTTGTCACCGAATGCCCATTTTTCAATCTTCTTTTCTATGATGCTTGGTGTTTCCTTTGCGATCTTTCCTACTAAATGTGGTGCAATTATATCGACCGTATCCCACCAAGATTTTGTAGTAATAAGAATTTCAATAAATTCCAAGTGGAAGATATTTAGTTTCTTGATGGACTTGACTAAGCAGTCCTGTGCCGCATATTGGTATTCTCGTTCATCTTTCATCCATAATTGTTTTACTAGTTCAAGATCAATTTCCAGCTTTAAAATACCTGTTTCTTTATAAAAATCGCGCATTAATTCTCTTCTTAACGGTGATTTTATTCCAAGGAATGGGAACAGATTTCTCATATATTTCTGCATCGGAACTGCATTTTCATCATTCCGATTTTTTTCAAATAATTCAACGAGATTGTTTAATTCGTTCATGTCATGCTCCCTTATTACGTTTCCTTTATTGTACTTCATATCCTTTTTTAAGCAAAATGAAAAATACCACCTTTTCTATGTATGAATACGTACGAAAAGATGGTATTTTGATTTTCCTACTGCATTTTAATAGGAGTTACGACTGCAAATAGGTTTTCTGTTGGATTGTTTAGGTTGACTTCGATTACTTTGTACCCATCCTTGTCCTTGTAATCATTTGTAACTGGTGTTTTAATCTCGTTGCTCATTGTTTTGTACTTCCCTTCTAACTGTTTTCTCACACAATAAGTAGTATATGAAGGGCAACCAAAAATGTGCTTACTTTTTATAAAAAAATTTCAATATGAGTATCATGTGTAAAAAGAACCTTAAAAAGCCATATTAGTATTATAAATGGGAAAGGATGGAAGTTATGAAGGAAGATCAACATTTAAAAAATCAAGTTCTTTATATCACAAATCCTGCTTACGATGCTTTACAATCAGAAAATCTTCTTGAGTCAAATGATGCAGAAATTCATCGCGAAAACTTCGTTCAATCGGATTTAGAAAAATAAGTAGAAAAAGGAGGACAATTCTGACATTGTTCTCCTACTTTTTTTAATCGATTGGTGTAATTTCTACATTTAAAACGCCGACACTCGGGGATGCACCTAAAGCTTCGAACGCTTTACGGTGAAGATTGATTCGATTTGCTGGGAATTTCTTCACCTGATCGACTACTGTTACGATGATGTCTTGATTTGGGACAAACGACACATTTCGGATTCGTAATCGTTGACCACATTTAAATGGGCTATTTTCACCAACCGCCACAGTCATATTGTTATCATAGGACCATCCAATCTCACATTTTGTTGGTACACCACCCCATGTCCAAGTGGCTTTGCCTAAAATCGTTTCAGGATTTCGATTCCAATCCCAGCCATAATAAGGTACAGGGTATTGTGGCAAGTACTGCTGGTAATAGTACTCATCATACATATTACGTGGTTCCAAGTATCCGTGACAATAAGGGCAATAATAACCAGACGTTTGTCTTATCATCTCTCTTCTTCTCCTTTAAAACCATTATTTTCGTCTACTTAAATGTATGTTAGAGGACAATTATTGGTTCCTGTTTCGAATTTGCTTTGATGTTTTGTTTACATAAAAAAAACGACCCTTCTCTTAAAGGATCGTTTGTGCTTTTGAATATTAGACATTTGTTTCTAGATCTGATTGTGCTGCATTTTTACTATTTCTGATTTTCTTCACTAGTGTATTTATCATAGGGACAATAACAATTAATACAATAAAAATCGTAATTACTAGAGAAATTGGTCTTTGAACGAATGTTAACAAGTTTCCGTTCGTAATTTCCATGCTTCTTCGGAAATTTTGTTCTAATAATGGTCCTAGTACAAGAGCCATTACTGCTGGTGCTAGCGGAAAATCAAATCGTGTCATCCCATAGCCAACTAGACCAAATGCAAATAACAAGATTAAATCAAACTGATTAAAGTTAATTCCATATACACCTAATACTGAAAAAGCGACAACCCCCACGAATAGTGGAACAGTTGGTAATTTTAAAAGGGATGCAAATACCCCTACTAGTGGAAGATTTAATATTAATAGCATGACATTACCGATGTACATGCTGGCAATAATCGCCCAAAGAAGTGTTGGATTCGAATCAAACATGCCCGGTCCTGGCTGTAGGCCATACATCATAAAAATAAACATTAACAGTGCTGTAGTTGCTGACCCAGGAATACCGAGGGTAAATAATGGAACAAGAGCTCCACCAACACCAGCATTATTAGCTGCTTCTGGACCAGATACCCCTTCGATTGCCCCTTTACCAAACTCCTCTGGATTCTTGGATAACTTCTTTTCCATACCATATGAAAGGAAGGAAGCTAATGATGGACCAATACCTGGAAGAACTCCGATTAAAAAGCCTAGTACTGAACCCCTTCCAAAAGGACCGATTGATCTTTTCCAATCTTCCCTTGTCATCCATTGCGATCCTTTAATTTTTTGAATATTCATCTTTGAAGATTTGCCCTTTTTCGCCATATTTTCTATTGCTTCAGGAATAGCGAACAATGCGATCGCAATTAATACAAAGTCTATTCCGTCCAATAAATTTGGGACTCCAAAGGTAAATCGAGGGACACTTGTTTGCAGGTCCATTCCAACCATGGCGATTGAAAGACCGAATAAAGTTGATATATAAGCCTTTAATGAAGAACCTGTTGTTAAGCTTGATACCATCGACATTGCTAAAAGAATGAGTAGAAAATATTCTGCTGAACCAAAATAATAGGCAGTCTTAGCTAAAACGGGTGCAAGTAGCATTAAGCCAACCGTTGCAAGCGTCCCCGCAATAAACGAACCAATCGCAGCAGCAGATAAAGCTCTACCTGCTTTTCCTTGCCTGGCCATTTCATAACCATCAAGAGTTGTAACAATAGAAGCTACTTCTCCTGGTGTTTTTATTAGAATTGCTGTTGTCGAACCACCATACATTGAACCATAATAAATTCCAATTAGCATAATCAGACCGGACATTGGTTCTAATCCATATGATAATGGAATCAAGAGGGCTATGGCTGTAATGGGACCAATTCCCGGTAAAATCCCCGTTAATGTTCCGATTAATACTCCTATGAATGCAAACGCGAGTGTTTCTAATGTTAACACTGCACTAAATCCTGAGATAATATTAGATAGAATATCCATACGCCCCACCCCCTAACCTAATGGACCTAAAGGTAAATACACAGAAAGCAAACGATCAAATACGAAATATACTGTTATCGAAAAAACTAATGAATAAATAATATTTCGAATCCAATGTTTTCTATCCAAATACATTGATAGACCTAATATAAATAACACTGTAGAAATTACGTATCCTAAAGGAACGAATAAAACCACATATCCAAAAAGGATGAGTGAAATAAGGATTACCTTCTTTTTATCCTGTTGTTCACCTTCCTCCTGTTCCCCTTTTACCTTAACTATTTTGGATTTATTTTGACGTAACTCTACTAAACCAGAAATAATAAGGATGATAGAAGTTAGGATGAGAAGTATTCCTATAGCCCCCGGAAAAACGGATGGTCCAATTACCACAGATCCTGATGGAGATGGTGGTAATCGGAAAGCCATTATTGTAAATATTATTGCAAAGGCTAAAACCACCGAACCTGAAATGATATTTTTATTCAAATGACCACCTCTATTTCTTATTTTTCGATGTAAGAAAAATAGATTATCTTTTTAGCTGTCCTGTTTTTTCTAATCCTGCTTTATAAGCATCGTTTGCTTCATTTAAATAATTTTGGAATTCTTCACCCTTCATAAACGTCGTTTCCCATTGGTTCTTTTCGGCTAAATCTTTCCAAGTTTCTGTTTGAAGTGCCTTTTCGATTACATTTTCCCAATATTTCACTGCTTCTTCTGGCATATCTGGAGGCCCCATAAGTCCGCGCCAGTTACCAAATGTAACATCAATTCCTTGCTCAATTGCGGTAGGAACGTCCTTCATAACTCCACCAAGTCTTTCTTCACTTAAGACACCAAGTGCACGGAATTCACCTGCTTCCATTTGAGCAGTGAATTCACTAATTCCGGAAATGGCTACAGCAAGGTCACCATTTAATAAGGCATTCGTAATTTCTCCGCCGCCTTCATATGAAATAAAGTTAATTGCTGTAGCATCCCCATCCACGGCATCAACTAATAAAGCAAATGGAAGTTGATCATCACCAGAAGCCCCAACAGCAACCTTTTTTGAGTCAGCCTTGATATCATTTAATAAATCTGTAAGTGTTTGATATTTTGAATTAGTTGGTACAACAACCGTATAATATTCTGTCATAAGTCGTGCAATCATCGTAACATCCTCATATGAATAATCTGATAAAGCACGAAGATAATTGGACATGATAGGAGTTGATGTAACACTAAGCTTATCAATCTTGCCTTTGTTTGCTGTTACAAGCTGTGACAGTGATACTGCTCCAGTTGCACCAGGCTCGTTTATAACAGGTACTGGAAATTCAACTAATTTTTCTTTTGTAAACACCTCAACTAATGCGCGCGCAGTCAAATCCCAACCACTTCCAGGAGCAGCTGGTGCAACAAGGCTTACTGGTTTTCCCTTTTCATAAACTCCTTTTTCAGTTTCACCAGAATTTGATTGATTACTATTGGAACTTGAACTGCTACATCCAGCCAACACGACTAAGACAGATAAAACCACGATAAATAATGATGACCACTTAGACTTTACTAATTTCATTACACTTCCCCCTTTTCTTTTAATTACCTATTTTTTCTTGTGTTTCTGGCGCAGCATGAGTTTGGTATGCTGGCCCAACATTATAGATGGTACTTTCTAATTTATGTCCTACTAATCTTTCAACATCCTTTGAGATAGCTAGAAGTTTATTTAAATTAGTACCACTTTGAAGGTTCATTAGGTTGAGCATGTGTACAAGATCCTCTGTTGCTACATTTCCTGTAGCACCAGGTGCATAAGGACAGCCACCCAAACCACCAATTGAAGAATCGAAATATAATACTCCAGCCTCAATCCCTGCTAACACATTGGCTAGTGCCATGCCTCTTGTATTGTGAAGATGAAGGCTAAATTCCACATCTGGGAACCGATTGATCAGCATTTTCATTGTTTCATAGACAAGCAATGGATCTGCACAACCTATCGTATCAGCAACACCAATATGCCGAATTCCCATAGAATGATAAGCTTCTGCTGTATAAAGCACACGTTCAAAAGGAACTTTCCCTTCAAAAGGACAGCCTAGTGCTGTTGCCATCCCACCTTGCACTGTTACATTATGTTGATGGGCAATTTGAACTACTTTTTCATGTTCCTTCAAACTTTCATCAACACTTTTATTCGCATTGGCCCGACTATGGGAATCAGAGACAGAATGCATTAATTCCCATTCATTTGCCTGCATCGGAACAGCTCGTTCAGCTCCTCTTTCATTGGGCACAAGGACGCTGTAAGTCACTCCTTCTTGACGTTCAATATTTTTCATGACGATCTCCGCATCTGCTAATTGAGGTACAGCTTTCGGATGAACGACAGAAGTGACTTGAATAGAATGTACGCCTGTTTTTGATAAACGATTAATCAACTTAATTTTTTCTTCAGTTGGTATAAATGCCCTTTCCATTTGAAGTCCATCCCGGGGACCAACATCTTTAATTTTGATAAAATCATTGATTTCCCATTTCATATGATACCCTCCTTTATTAAAGCTTCAATTTCTTCATGTGTATAGCCAAGCTGTGAGTATACATCCATATTGTGTTCTCCTATGCTAGCACCTGTTTTACTTACTGAACCTGGGGTTCTAGAGAACTTTGGTATCACGCCAGAGAGCTTTATCTTTCCAAAGGTTGCATGTTCAACCTCGATGATAGATTGTCGTGATTGATACTGGGAATCATTAAAGATATCTTCCATTGAATAAACGGGAGAAATGGGGACTCCATTTTTATCGCAAAGTTCTTGAAGTTCTTTTGCTGTAAATTTTCCGATCCAGTCGGCCACCAAACTCATTATTTCTGACCGGCGTTTTTCCCGGGCTTTATTGGTAGAGTAGTTCGAATCGGTAATCATATCCTCTCTTCCCATAATTTTAGCTAACCGATAGAATGTCCTATCAGTGCTGGTAGTTAGAACCATCCACTTCTTATCAGCCGTTAGAAATGTTCCCACTGGAACTGCTAAACTATTATCGCTTCCTTGTCTTTCCGTTATGATGCCTAGTTGGTCATATGAAGCGACGAGTACATCTAGCATCTTGAACATGGATTCATACAGGGATACATCAATTTCTTGTCCTTCCCCACCATATACATCCCGGTGATAAAGAGCTACAACAGCTCCAATTGTTGCAAATAACCCAGCCACATAATCAACGAGCGATATCGGAGGTGATAATGGTGCTCGGTCTGGTTCTCCATTTATATACGTATAGCCGCTAAATGCTGTAGCAGAAGTCCCAAAACCTGCAAGCTCCCGATTTGGACCTGTTTGTCCATAGCCACTAATTCGGACAATAACAATATTAGGATTCACTTCCCGCATACGCTCCATTGTTATTCCCCATTTTTCAAGTGTCCCGGGACGAAAATTTTCGAATAATACATCTTGGTTAGCTAACAATTTCAAAAATACTTCTTGCCCTTTTTCTTTTCGAAGATCAAGGGTAACAGTTTTTTTATTGCGCGAGACAGTTGCCCATGGTATTGATTCATTTTGCTTCATTGGCTGAAACCCTCGAACTGGATCACCCTTTCCCGGAATCTCTACTTTAATAACCTCGGCACCGTAATCTCCTAATAATGCAGCTGCAAATGGTGCAGCATAGACTGTGGCAATATCCAAGACCTTTAACCCTTTAAGTGGGCCAGTCATTCAACCACCCCTTTTTAATTGAATAGTAAACCTCTAGATAACACCTTTATTTGACATTTCCTCGATCATTGCATCTGATATGCCTATTTCCTTTAAAACTTCCACATTATGTTCGCCGATTTTTGGACCAAGCCAATTAATCTGTCCTGGTGTTTTGCTTAGTTTTGGTACTATGCCGGGTACCTTCATTTTCCCGATATCTTCATGCTCCATTTCAAGAATCATATCTCTTGCTTGATAATGAGGGTCGTTCACAATATCCTCAGCATTGTATATTGTTCCAGCAGGAATCGCATTTTCATTAAAGATATCAAGACATTCTTTAAGTATTTTTTGTCCAACCCATTCTGCTATCATTGATTCGATCATTTCCTGATGTTGAACTCTCAAATCATTTGTAAGGAATCTCTCGTCCCCTACAAGTTCGTCTCTTCCCAATACCTTTAATAATCTTTGGAAAATCTTATCACCATTGGCAGCTAACACTACATATTTTTCGTCTTTTGTTTTATAGACATTAGTCGGAACAATTCCAGGAAAAATAGATCCGGTTCGTTCTCGAATTACGCCTTTCTTGTCATATTCAGGCACTAGGCTTTCCATCAAGCTAAATATTGCTTCGTAAAGAGCGACATCAATTTCCTGACCGCCACCATTTTTAACATCACGATGATAAAGGGCCATTAAAATTCCAATAACTGAGTATAAAGAAGCAATTGAATCTCCAATACTCACACCTACCCTTACTGGAGGAAGATCTGGATACCCGGTTAAGTATCGCAATCCGCCCATTGCCTCGCCTACTGATCCGAAACCAGCACGATCACTATAAGGACCTGTTTGACCAAATCCGGAAATGTGACTTACAATGAGGTTCGGATTTAATTCCTCTAATATTTCAGGTGTTAAACCCCATTTTGCAATTGTACCTGGACGAAAATTTTCAACAAATACATCACATTCCTTCAATAAGCTCTTGATTACCTCTAATCCTTCTTCAGTACGAACATCAACTGTAATGCATTTCTTATTTCTAGACTGGACATACCACCATAGAGAAGTCCCATTATGCATGACTCTCCATTTTCTTAATGGATCTCCACTTTTAGGAAGCTCTACTTTGATAACCTCTGCACCAAACTCCGCTAAAATTCTTGTAGAAAATGGTCCAGCAATTAATGTACCCATCTCTAATACCTTGACACCCGATAATGGTAGATTGCTAGTATTCATAAGCCTTTGTATCTCCTTTCTATTGAAGCGCTTACATATGTATGAAAGTAAAATAACCAACTCCAATCAAATCATGAAAATTCTTAATAATGTATTCATTTCATGAATTGTATACAAAAATAGGTTAATTGGATTTTAACAATTCAGATAATTATTTTCAATCCTAATCTTTCGACAATTAAAGATAGAAAATTGTCTAATTATCTTATAAAAGAATTTATCGATTTGTTTGTAAAGGACGATAAAATATAGTTCGTGCCATTTGTTCAGCTTTTTGCTCAAGTAATGTAGGTGTTTTATTCATTCCATCTTTTAGTTCAATTTTGTGTACTCTATAACTTAATTTAGGTCAGATGAACTAACAACTTCGATGATACAAGTCTCGTTATCACCAAGTATCCCATACTCCGCTATAATGGAATTACCTAATGGTTCTCGAACAAATACATTATTTTTCTTCCAGATGTGGCATTGACTAAACTATCGACGGTTCCTTCTCCTCCATCTGCAATCGGAAACAAAACCGTTTCTGCAGATGGAAGATAATTATTAATTCCTTTTTCGATTGAATGGCGGCTTCCAAAGCTGTCACACTGCCTGAATCTGTTGCGATGACAATTTTAATAATTACCACCTATCTTTATATTTGCTTTATTATTTGATCAGGAACGATGTTAGGTGGAACCTTTCCTTTTAAACCTAAACGAAGGTTATGAGCAGCAAGTTCCCACATTTTCGTTCTTGTTTGAATACTTGCACTTCCAATATGAGGTAGTGCTACAACATTTGGTAATTGCAACAAAGGATGATCTATAGGCACAGGTTCTTGGTGAAATACATCTACGCCTGCAGCCCATATCTCTCCTTCTGACAAAGCTTCAAACAAATCTTTTTCATTGACAATGCCTCCTCTAGAAGTATTTATAAGAATAGCCGTTTTCTTCATTAATTTAAGTTCTTTTAAAGTTATGAGATTAACCGTTTCTTTTGTTAATGGAGTTAAAATACATACAAAGTCAGAGTTCTCGAGTAATTCCTCTTTACTAACAGATTGAGCTCCTAACTCTTTTTCCAATGAAGGTTTTGGAGTTCGATTATGGTATAAAAGGTTCATTTCAAATCCTTTTGCTCGTCTTGCTACAGCTGCTCCTATTTCACCAAGGCCAATGATTCCTAAGGTTTTAGAATGGATATCCATACCCGTCATAAACATTGGGGACCAAGTATGCCATTTACCTTCTCTCAAAACGTTAGAGGCTTCAATTAATCTTCTTGATGTAGCCATCATAAGAGCAAAGGTTAAGTCTGCAGTGGTCTCAGTTAATACACCTGGAGTATGTGTAACCATAATTTTCCTTGATGTAGACTCTGGAATATCAATATTGTTATAACCAACAGCTAGGTTACTAATGATTTGCAGCCTTTTTCCTTTTTCTAAAACTTCATGATCTATTTTTTCCGTTAATAAACAAAGTAGCCCGTCTTTGTCTTCGATCTTATCTAAAAGGAATTTTCTTGGGATTTGTTCTTCTTCAGAATCCCAAATTTCTACATCAAATTCTCCGTTCAGCAATTCTAAAACATGTTCAGGAGGCCTTCTAGTAATTAAAATTTTCTTTTTCAATTGGCTTCACTCTTTTCATTTTATTCAAAAACTCCTAGTGAACTAAGTTAATACACGAATCAACCGATTTTATTTAATGACCAAATCTTGCTATCTAGTTCTTTATTAAAAAATCTACTAAGTGTACGAGAGGTTTCTAACATTTTATTTGTGTTGATACCGTTTGCAATATTCATTTCGTTTAAGAGAAAAACCAAATCTTCAGTAGATATATTGCCAGTAGCACCAGGTGCATAAGGACACCCTCCTAACCCACCGATACTGCTATCAAATGCATACACTCCAGCCTGGATTCCGGCTACTACATTCGCTAACCCTCTTCCATACGTATCGTGGAAATGCAGTTCAAATTCAATTTCATTATAGTTCTCTTTAAGTATTGTCATCCAGTTAAACACCTGTAATGGATTAGCTACTCCAATTGTGTCACAAAGGCCAATTCGATTAAATCCAATCTCCTTCAGCGAACCAACTATTTCGATTACTCGATCTAGCCCAGGACTTCCCTCAAAAGGGCATCCAAATACAGTAGAGACTGATGCTCTATATTGGATTTTATCTTGTTTTGCATTTTGGACTAAAGTTGATAGTTCATCAATGGACTCTTTTGTTATCCGATTTAAATTCTTTTTACTATGTGAGTCAGTTGCTGAAAGGACAAACGTAACACCATCAATGCCACTTTTAACAGCTCTTTCATAACCCCTCTCATTGGGTACTAATGCAAAAAATGTAGCTGGTAGGTCTTTCACTTCGGCAATTACTTCCTCTGCATCTCGTAAATTCGGAATCCACTTCGTATGGACAAATGATGTAGCTTCAATTTCTTTAAATCCACTGTCCACTAGTTTCTTTATCAAATTAATCTTATTTTCAGTTTCCAAAAATGTCGGTTCATTTTGTAATCCATCTCGGGGTCCGATTTCAATTACTTTAACCTCATTTGGTATTTTCATCTCCTTATCCTCCTTTTTAACTATTGAAGTAGCGATTATCTTCAAGCTTTTCTAACATGTGTTCAAGGTCATGCAAAATATGTCGTTTCATTAATAATTCTGCTTTTTCGGATTCTTTATTTGATACGGCTTGATAAATTTCAAAATGCTCATTAATAAAATTCTCTCGGAATCCTACAAAGCTAGTTATTGTTCGATAACGTAAAATTTGAGTTCGAATATTCTCCATCATTTGGATGAGTGGTAAATTTTTACTTGATTCAATCAGTACATCGTGAAAAATTGTATTTTTTTCTAAGGTTTTTTTCATGTCATTTTCTGAATAATATTTTCTAGCTAGATAGATGCTTTCATCAATAAACAATAAGTCCTCCTTGGAAATGTTTTGAATGGACTCTCTTACTGCTAAGCCTTCAAGAACTGCCCTACAATTGTATAGATTAGTAATGATTTTTTTACTAAGCATCGTTACATGTGCACCCTGAGAAGGATATACTTTAACCAGATTCTCTTGATCCAATCTTCGAATCGCATCACGTATTGGTGTGCGACTTGTTTGTAAAAGTTTTGCAAGCTTGACTTCTTTTAATTTTTCACCTGGTTTTAGCTCACCATTTAAAATCATTTCTTTTAGCGATTGATAAGCTACTTCATTTAAATTTAGTTTCTTTTGCTCCATATATTGTCCCTCAACCTTTGTGTACATTTTATATTTTGTGTACAATACTAAGGTAAAAAGAATTTTCTGTCAATTAAATAAGTGGCTTTTTTTGTAAAAATTGTAGTTCCTTTGACCTCTAACTTACAAATTAGATATTTGAAAATAATGTATACATTAATAAGATTGTATACAATCTAAATAAATAATATGAATTATCTGAATAATTGTCAACTAGAAATTTTAATTTTTCCAAAATTAAAAAAGCATCAGAAATTAGATGCTTTTTTGAGATAACATTTTGGAATATGATTTTCTTAAGACTGTTCTTCATTTAGTACCTGAATTAGTCGTACAAGTTCACCTTTGTTTGTGACAAGATCCTCTAGCGTATATCCATATAACACATTAATGAAAGCCTGTAATGCTTCGTAGAGTGCATGCTTTAGTTTACAGGATGGTGAAATGGAGCAATAGCCTCCTCCTTCTTTGAAGCAATCAACGATATTGAAGTCGTCTTCTGTTTTGGACACGACTTCCCCAATATTAATATCCTTTGGATGCTTAGCCAGCCTAAATCCACCATTTCGTCCACGAATGGTTTTGATATATTCTAGTTTTCCTAAATGATGAATAATCTTCATTAAATGGTTTTTTGATATATTGTAAGCTTCTGCTATTTCTTGTATGGTACATAATTCTTCTTCATTTTTCATCGCTAAATACATTAAAACACGTAAGGAATAATCAGTGTAATTTGTTAACTTCATTTTAAAACTCCTTATATTGATGAGTCCCCTATAAGTATAGCACGTAAGACGATTTTTTACTGAAAATGTGACAACTTTTCAAAAGATGTATTCAAAGGGTATCTTTTATTTGCACTGTCATTATATTATAAACATGTATTTAAAATATTGGTTTTGGAAAGGACGTTATTGAATGCTTAGTCAAAAAACAATTGAAATTGTGAAAAGCACAGTACCAGTTCTAGAAAAATATGGAAAAGATATTACAACTGCATTTTACAAGCGTATGTTTACTAATAATCCGGAATTATTAAATATTTTTAACCATGCAAATCAAAGACAAGGTCGTCAACAAACTGCTTTAGCAAACGCTGTATACGCGGCAGCTGCTAATATTGATAATTTAGGTGCGATTATTCCAGTTGTAAAACAAATTGGACAAAAACACCGTGCATTAGGAATTCAACCTGAACATTATCCAATCGTCGGTGAAAATCTTCTAGGAGCCATTAAAGAAGTATTAGGCGATGCAGCAACTGATGAGATAATCAATGCATGGGCTGAAGCATACGGTGTGATTGCAGATGCATTCATCGGTATTGAACAAGAAATGTATAAAGAAGCAAAAGAACAACCTGGTGGCTGGGAAGGTTTCAGGAACTTTGTTGTAGAACGTAAGGTAAAAGAAAGTGAGGTCATTACTTCCTTCTATTTAAAACCTGAGGATGGAAAAGAAATTGCATCCTATCAAGCAGGTCAATACTTAACAGTTAAAGTTCAGCCTGAGGGTGATGAATATACACATATCAGACACTATAGCCTTTCAGATGCACCTGGTAAAGACTATTACAGAATTAGTGTAAAACGTGAAGAGCATGGTGTCGTTTCAAATTACTTGCATCAAGAAATGAATGAAGGCGATGTAATCACTGTAAGTGCTCCTGCCGGTGACTTCGTTCTTGAAGCAAAAGAAACTCCTGCTATTTTATTAAGTGGTGGTGTTGGATTAACACCAATGGTCAGCATGTTAAACACGATTGCTGAGCAACAGCCTGAGCGTGAAGTTATGTTCATACATGGGGCACTTAATAGTGAGGTTCACGCATTAAAAGATGAGGTTGCAGCACTTGCAGAAAAGCATGATAATGTGAAAAATTTTGTTGTTTATTCTGCTCCTACTGACCAAGACCGTCAGAACATGAATTTTGATAAGGAAGGCTTTATTGATCTTGATTGGTTAAAAGCAACTGTTGGAACAAAAGAAGCTGACTTCTACTTCTGTGGACCGGTACCATTTATGAAAATGATGTATCGCTCATTAAAAGAATGGGGAGTATCATCGGAACATATTCACTTTGAATTCTTTGGTCCTGCAAGTGAATTAGAAGAACCATCTGAAGCAGTAACTGCATAATCGAAAATGATCAAAGACTCTCAGTTTCAAGCATGAAATTGAGGGTCTTTTCATTTTAAAACCGCCACCTAGCTAATACTAGATGGCGGTTACGATTACGATAAGGATTCAGTTTTTGTTTTTTTCTTTTCTTCAGGTATGAGCAAGTTAAGGATTAACACTGCAATTGCCCCTACAGCAGTACCAGAAGAAAGAATGTAGTTAGCAAAATCAGGAACACTGTAAAGAATATCCTTTGGTAAAACAACTGTTCCAACTGTTAAAAGAATAGGAACACCGATAACAATCATATTGCGATCATCAATTGTAACATGTTGAATAACTTTTAGACCGTTCATTACGATTGCAACACAGACAACTCCAAAAATACCTTGAATTACAGGCTGAGGAATACAGGTAATAATTGCAGAAAGCTTTGGAATTAATCCAAGAACAATTAAGATAATCCCTGCTGCAATAATTGCCATACGACTAGCAACACCAGTAATCGCGAGAATACCGGCATTCGAAGAATAACCAGTCACTGGTGTTCCCCCTACTAAAGAACCTACAAAACAGCCAAGCCCCTCACCAACAGATCCACGATTCAAACGTCTGTCATCCAATTCTTCACCCGTAACTGTCGATACAACAAACCAAGTACCTGTTGTTTCAATTAAAATGATCATATAAATAAATACCATTGTTAGTATTGCTTGAAGATCAAAAACAGGTTGTCCAAATGGAAAGAAGCTTGGTAATGAAATCCACTTTGCATCATTTACAGCAGAAAAGTCTACACTTCCAAAGAATGATGCAGTGATTGTTCCGATTACAATCGCCAAAATAACAGAAACTAACCTAAAAAATGTACCAAATCCTGATTTTTTACGACCTAATAACATAAAAGCCAATAAAACCCCTGCTGAAACAGCAGCGACCAACACATTATGTCCGACATTTCCTGGAGAAGTGTAAATGCTATTGAACGCACTTGGCATTAATGAAATCCCCACAATAACAATTACTGTACCTCCTACCAATGGAGGTATAATTTTCCTAACTGTTTTTGCAAATACTTTTAATGGATAACCTAAAATTGCAATTAATAGAGCACCTGGTATTAAGCTTCCAAATACAGCTCCTAATCCAAGCTTACCACCGATTGCCGCAAGAGCGCCAATTGGTACATATGAAGGACCTTGAACTACAGGTAATTTTAAACCGCCGATTGTTTGGATGAGTGTAGCGATACCAGCCGCAAGAAAACACATTTGAATGAAATAAGTTGTATCCATTGTGTTTAATGCAAGCAGCCCCGCAATAATAATTGGCGCGATATAAAGATCCATTGCAAGTACGTGCTGAAAACCTAGTAAAAGAGACTTACCAACACTAATTTTGTCATTAACTCCAACAGTTAAGTTCGGATTTTGTGAATGATGTTCCACTACTATTCCTCCAATATTCTGAAATATACTATTTATAAATGGCTTCTTCAGAGAAATCTCTGGTTAATAATGTTTAATTAAGAAAAAATTAATATCACTATTAACATGTTGTATAACATATTTTGCATTATAAAGAAGGTTTTTTAAAATGTAAATACAAAATACGAATATTTTTTATTTAACCATAATAAATGTTCGGTTTTTATTGACTTTAGTAGATTTTCTATATAAAATTTAATGAGGAAACGAAGATACAAGGAGGATTGCTCATGTTAGTTGAAGACCAAGTATTAAGAGATCAATGGGTAGTTGCAGCAAGAGCTGAAACTATTAAAGAAGAGCCACAACAAGTGATTGTATTAGGTGAAAGAATCGTTTTATTTAGAACCGAAGAAGGAATTCATGCATTTAAAGACCTTTGTATACACCGTGGTGCTGCACTTTCACTAGGCTGTGTTAAGGATGGTCAGCTCGTTTGTCCATATCATGGTTGGGAATATAATGCTGAGGGAGATTGTACAAAAATTCCACAGTTACCTGAAGGAAGAAAGATCCCATTAAAAGCCAAGGCGATTAAATATTCTTGTCGAGAAGAATATGGTTACGTATGGGTGAATTTAAATAATAACAATCCAAAAATGTTTACATATCGCCCATTTCTTGATGAAGGCTATCACAATGTCTTATGGGGACAAACAGAAATCAATGCAAAGCCACCTAGGGTTGTTGAAAATTTCCTAGATGTTGGTCACCTTGCTTTTGTTCACGTAGGCTATTTGGGTGTTGAAGACAAACCTGTAATTAGTGATTATTATGTTCACCAGGATGAAGAGCGTATCTATTCTGATGAAATTGCGATCTTCCAACCAGATCCAGACGGAACTGGGGTTGCTAAGGACGTTTATTATACATACGAAATTTTCAATCCTCTTGTTGTTCAATTTACGAAGAGAGACCCAGATAATGATAATAAAATGTCAATTATACTTATGATTCAACCGGTTACCGAAGAAAAATCAATTGCTCATGGAATTATTTCTTTTAACTATGACACTGGAACGTCTGATGAAGAAACAGTAAAGTTCCAAGATATGATTTTTGCGCAGGACAAGCCAATTGTTGAAAATCAAAAGCCAGAAGATCTTCCATTGGATTTACAAGTAGAGCTTTCATTAAAATCAGACCGCATGAGTATCGCATATCGCCAGTATTTGAAAAAAATAGGTGTTACATTAGGAACAGCCTAACATTGAAAAAAGGTGCCAATCCCCTATTCTTGCGGGAATTGATTGGCACCTTTTTATATTCTAAATAAATTTTTAAATCTCATCACATTATAAAAAAAGGCAGCATCTCTTCCCTCTTTTGTATATCGATTTCTCTGTTGTCGTTAACACTCCATAAAAGCCAAGTCACATTCCCGTGATGGGCCATATCGTCTATAACATAGGTCATGTCTCATACAACATGAATCTACCATGTTTGTGGGTGGACCAGATCCACCACAGCCTGGGCCACACCATCTATAGCCAGGCATACAAAAACCTAACCCTCTTTTCTCGCTCATAACACTCCCCTCCTTTTCATTCGAACTATACTAATAAAATATGTAGTGATTTTATGAAAGGAAGGGCTATTGCCAAGGATTTCTTTAACACTATTAAAAAAGAATTGAAAAATCTGATAAAGGTTTGTTACTATAACATTATTATCATTGACCGATATCAAAGGCCCATTGCCTTTTTTTATAACTAAATAAGGAGATTTAAATGATGAGAAAATTTCATTATGCGTGGATTATTGTTTTTGTTACCTTCCTCGCATTCTTAGCTGTTCAAGGAGGTAGACTTGCGTTTGGTGCCTTCGTGGAGCCATGGGAACAGGACCTACATATGGACAGGGCAACAACTTCACTTATTTCGACAATAAGTTTTGTCATTTACGGGTTATCGCAGCCTTTTATTGGAAGATTAATAGACCGGTATGGTGCGCGCCTCATTTTATCAATTAGTACTTTTATTGTAGGCATTAGTTTCCTTTTAATCACTTTTGTTACACAAGCCTGGCAATTATTCATCCTCTATTCCCTAGTATCAGTTGGTGTTGGTGGCGCATCTAACGTTGCTGGCACGGTTCTTATTACCAATTGGTTTAATAAAAAACGTGGTCTTGCGTTGGGAATTATGGAAGCCGGCTTTGGGTTTGGACAAATGCTCCTTGTCCCAGGCTCCCTTATGTTAATTCAATGGTTTGATTGGAGAACAACGATTTTTATTTTAGGGGCCTTGTTAATTATCATTGTTTTCCCTGTCGTTCTTTTCTTTTTACGCAATCATCCGGATGAAAAAGCGCTGGAGCCTTTGGGCGGAAAACCGAATGAGGAAAATGAAGCTGAGAGAGAATCCGAAAATAAATCTGTTTCACTAAAAACTCTTTTTAAAATGCGTCAATTTTGGTTTTTAATGCTACCATTTGCTGTCTGTGGGTTTACAACAACTGGTTTGATGGATACGCATTTAATTCCTTTGTCCCATCACCATGGCTTTTCATCTACAGTGACGGGTACTGCAGTAAGTATTTTAGCAGCTTGTAATATTATAGGCATCTTGCTTTCTGGTATTATCATAGATTATTGGAGCAGCCGTAAGCTACTAGTGTTTATTTATTTTACCCGTGCTTTATCAATAGGCATTTTAGTATTCTCTCATAACACTATGTTGTTGTTGATATTTGCGGCCATTTTTGGATTCGTTGATTTTGCGACAGTAGCACCAACTCAACTATTGCTAACTCAATATTTTAAAAACTTTTCAATTGGGTTTATTGTTGGATTTTTGTCTCTTAGCCATCAAATAGGTTCCGCATTAGGTGCTTTTATCCCAGGATTTTTATTTAGTAAATATGGCAATTACGACTTATCTCTTTACATTTCAATCCTAATTGTTCTAGTTGCAGCGATTATGAATCTATTATTACCTGAACCGAATCAAATAAAGATGGTTGATAAAAGGGCGAGCTGAAAGATTTAAGCTTTGCCCTTTTTATTACTCCTAATTCCTATTAATAAAAAATAGAACCATTGTCATTTGAATTCTTGTTGGGCAATGGTGTAAAATCTTTAAGCAGCACAGACTTTTAGCTAATAGGGAAATAAGGAGAAATATGATATGAAAAGCGTTTTAAGAAATTTTATTAATGGAATCTTAACAATTGTTCCAATTATTTTAGTTGTGTATGTGGTTTTTAAAGTGTTTTTGTTTTTAGATGGAATTTTGGGGAACTTCCTCAAGCCTTATTTTAGAGAGGATTATATACCTGGAATTGGATTATTGCTTACGTTTGTTGTCATTACAATCTTAGGATGGTTATCAACGAGAGTATTTGCGGGGGCTATTTTTCGTTTAATTGACAGGTTGTTAGAAAAAATCCCGTTAATTAAAACCTTATACTCTGTTATCAAAGATACATTTAATTCATTTCTTGGAGAAAAGAAGTCCTTTTCAAAGGTTGCTCTTGTGACGATTCCTGGAACGGATGTAAAAGCTATTGGTTTTATTACGACTGAAGATGTGGAAAGTTTTTATGATCCATTGAAGGACTATGTGGCTGTTTATATTCAGCAAAGCTTCCAAATTGCCGGATTCACCTTCCTTATTCCGAAGGATGAAGTAGAAATTATTGATGTCAAACCTGAGGATGCAATGAAATTTATAGTATCTGGAGGGATGACATCTAAATAAAAGATATAAATTTACAATGATAGAAAAAGAATGTACAATTAGAAAATTTGTATGTTCTTTTTATTAGTTTACATAATGATATTACATTAAACTACAGATGCTTTTCATAACATGCACATTCATGTACTCTATTAAACTTGTCTTTTATCATTTTACGGTCCTTACCTACATAATGTGCAAAGGTATAGACTGGTTTTAGGTCAGAAATTTTACTCTCAAGATCTTCACTCCCCTCCAGGTATACATGCAAATAGGAATCTACCTTCAGGAAGCCTCTTTTTTCGTACCAATTTTGGACCCATTTGTCATCTCTTGTCCACGCTTCAAATCGATTTAAATTCTTTGTTCTTGCTATTTGCTCTGCCTTTCTGAGCAACTGTCCGCCTATTCCCTCCCTCCTATAATCAGGATGAACTGCAATATGCCATATCATGCCGCCAAGTCCACTACCTCGTGAGCAAACTGTTCTTTCCTCAATTTCATATTCAATGTCCAATAATCCTACAACAAGGCCATTTTCAACCGCTACTAATTCGATTGATGGATTTTCGTATTTTTCTTTTTCCCGTAGTACATTATCAAAATACGCTGTGTCTAAAAATGATAACACCCTGCAGCGCACCCAACTAACTTCGTCAGTACTCTTGTATTCTCTTATATCCATTGCCTTCCCCTCCTAATAAAATTTTATGAACCAAAAAAAATTTCACACATATATTATCGAGTAAATATTTGGGCTCTTATTATGAATTTTTATGAGGTGATACACATGTATGTTGTTCATTACTTTGAAAACAAAAATCTCTTATTAACACAGCTGGTGCAAAATGTACCTTCCGTTGATGAAGTGGTCAAAATAAAAGGACGAAAAGGCAAAGTTACCAAAATAACGGATATCGACGAAAGAAATGTCCATGTCCAGATTGAGCTAGAACGTATTGTGAAAAAGAAAGCTGTAGATGATTCAAAAAAGAGACGAAGATAAACCACACTGAAACGCATATTTTTAAAGCTGAGTTCTTATCTTTCAACAAAAAAGCCTGTTCCTACTATTCAGAAACAGGCCTATTACTATTTCCACCACTCATCGAACATGCTTGCTGGCATATGTCGTTTGTGTTTGGATATTTGATAACGTTTTTCAATTTTATCCGCTTCTTCTTTTGGTACTGCTTTTCCTTCCAAATAATCATCTAGAAGATCATAACTGATTCCTAGCTCGGTTTCATCAGCTTGCAATGGTTTTACATCTAATAAATCGGCTGTTGGAACCTTTAAATACAGACGTTCCTCTGCACCTAATTCCTTCAAAAGGGCGCGTCCTTGTCGTTTGGTTAGCCCAGTTAATGGCATTAAGTCGGCTCCGCCGTCCCCAAATTTCGTAAAGAAACCTGTGATTGCTTCAGCGGCATGGTCTGTTCCAACCACTAATAAATTATGCATTCCTCCAACCGCATATTGCACAATCATTCTTTCTCTTGCCTTTACATTTCCTTTATTAAAATCACTAATTTCTTCGGAAGTCGATTGCTTGTACTCAGTCACAAACGCATCAACTGTTGTAGCAATATCAAAGGTTATCGCTTTATCTGGCTTGATAAATGATAATGCTGCCTTGGCATCATCTTCATCCTTTTGAAAACGATATGGCAAACGAACAGCAATAAAGGTCGCATCCTGCCCCTCGTTTCGAAGTTCTTCAACCGCCAATTGGCAAAGCTTTCCCGCTAATGTTGAATCCTGACCACCACTAATGCCCAACACAAATCCATTCGTCTTACTTTTTAACAGATAATCTTTTAAAAAATGAACCCTGCGTTTAATTTCTTCTTTTGGATCAATAGTGGGTTTAACATGTAATTCTTTCATAATCTGTTGCTGAATACTCATGAAAGTTCCCTCCATTAAAGTTGTTTCGCAACAAACTTTTATCCATTAATCTTCCCAATCATTTCTTCAATATTTTCCTTTACTTCTTCAATTCGTTTCATTTTATTATTCCAGCATTCCTGACTTAAGTCGACTGGATATTCCTCTGGCATCGTCGTACGCTTATACTCATCCCAAAGCAGTTCTAGGTTTTCATTCAAAAACGCACGAATCTCTTGTAAAGTCGGAATCTCATATACAAGCTTTCCATTATCAAATATCGTATGCTGCAATTCTCTTGCTTCAAAATTCGTAACAAATTTACTTATAAAGGTATGAACCGGATGGAACATTTTCAGTCTTTTCTCATTTTGCGGATCTTCGTGCTCGAGTGTAATATAATCACCTTCGGATTTCTGACTATTTTTATTGATTATTCTATACACCCGCTTTAATCCCGGTGTTGAAACCTTTTCAGGATTACCGCTTATTTTTATAGTGTCTACCATATCTCCATTTTTATCTTCAACTGATACAAGTTTATACACTGCACCTAATGCTGGTTGGTCATAGGCTGTAATAAGCTTGGTGCCGATGCCCCATGAGTCAATTTTTGCCCCTTGTGATTTTAGGTTGATAATCGTATGTTCATCAAGATCATTTGATGCGACGATTTTAGCGTCTTTAAATCCAGCCTCATCCAGCATTTTTCGTGCTTCTTTTGACAAATAGGACAGGTCACCGCTATCTAAGCGAATTCCAATAAAATTAATATTGTCTCCTTCTTCCTTCGCAACTTTAATTGCATTCGGAACACCGGATTTCAATGTATCATATGTATCCACGAGAAAAACGCAATCTTTATGAGTCTTTGCATAATGCTTAAATGCTTGGTACTCGTCCCTATATGCTTGTACTAATGAATGTGCATGTGTGCCTGAAATAGGAATATCAAATAATTTGCCAGCACGAACATTCGAGGTTGAATCAAATCCAGCAATATAGGCAGCTCTAGTTCCCCAAATAGCTGCATCCATTTCTTGAGCACGTCTTGTACCGAATTCCATTGCGGTTTGGTCACCAACAACTTGCTTAATTCGTGAGGCCTTTGTCGCAATCAGAGTTTGGTAATTGATAATGTTTAAAATGGGGGTTTCTAATAAGACTACTTCACAAATTGGACCTTCAATACGAAGAAGAGGCTCATTAGCAAAAACGATTTCTCCTTCCTTCATCGAGCGAAGCGTACCTGTAAATCGAAGATCCCTAAGATAGTCAAGAAAATCCTCCTTATATCCCTCTTCCATTAAATAGGAAATATCTGTTTCACTGAATGAGAAGTTTTCAAGAAAGTGAATCACCCTCTCAAGTCCTGCATAAACAGCATATCCATTTCCAAAAGGTAGTTTCCTAAAATTCAACTCAAATACGGCTTTTCGGTTATGTAATCCTTCACGCCAATAAATTTCTGCCATGTTGATTTGATATAAATCTGTATGTAGTGCAATGCTGTCATCGTTATAATGTTTATTCATCCAAAATTACCTCCAAAAATACGTGCGATAAGTCTTTAGCGAACTTCTGCGCCGATTGAATCCTTAAAATGTCCGAGTGCCCACTCATGTCCTGCCTGGTTAAAACTTGCCACAGCAGAACTGTGAATAACAATTTTAAATCCACGGTTATACGCGTCAACAGCTGTATGAAGGACACAAATATCGGTACAAACACCAACTATATGGACCTCAGTGATACCACGTTCACGCAATTTTATTTCGAGATCCGTGCCTGCAAAAGCAGAATATCTTGTTTTATCCATCCAATTTACATTTGGATTTTCTTGTTGCTCATTGAACACTCTTTGCAAATCCCCATAGAGCAATCTACCTGATGTGTCCTCAATATTATGAGGTGGAAACAATTTAGTTTCAGGATGTAATTCATCGCCTTCTTTATGAAGATCAATTGCAAATACAACAAAATCCCCATTTGAAATAAATTCTTCCGTAATGCGAACAATATCCTTTTCAATTTCTTGACCAGGTTCCCCACAAGTTAATGCTCCGTCACTAGCAACAAAATCATTTGTATAATCTACATTTAACAATGCTTTTTTCATACTTTTTTCCTCCTCTTTAATATAAACATTCTGATGCTTTCATATCAAAAAGATAAGTTTAAATCAGGTTGATGGTTCCTCTAGTGGAAAATTTTATTAGGCTATAACGTTTATTTTATATGAATTTAGTTTGTTTTTGAATAGAATTGAACTATTTTGTAAAATCATAAGGGATAATGGAAGAAAAAAAGAGGTTTAATGAAAAGAAGCCCTAACGTCTTAACGTAGGGCTCTCGTATTATTCTTCGTCTAATTCCTCATCGAAAATTTCGTCAAAGGCTGCGGATACTTTTTCAAATTCTTCATCACTTTCAATTGCTGAAAAATCTCCTTCTTCATCAATTTTTAGAAAGAAAATATCGATATCCTCCTCGGTTTCCTCTTCTAAATCTTCAAGAAAGCCCACTGCTGCATATTCAATCCCTTCAATCGTTACGACTCCAAGTACCTCAACTTCTTGGTCTTCACCTGTTTCGTCACTAATTGAAAAAATTTCTCCAACTTTTACTTTTTCCATGCCATTTTCCTCCCCAAATGAATTTTGTTCTAGTTTATCTTTCCAGTGTACAGTTTAAAACATACCTTGTACACATGATATTTCTCGGGTTAGTAAACAATAATCCCGTGGGAGTATTTTCTCACTAAAAATCAATGTGGAGGGATATACATTGAGTATTCTATTTCGCTTATTCCCAGAGTTGTATTATACGTTCGTAAAACTTACGATTTTCATGAGAAGGTTAATTTTTAGACTTCAATATTTATTACGAATCCCAGCTCTTGCGTAGAAGGATATTCAATTAGTATCGTAAATTCTCATTGATGTATGAAAAAAGGTAAGCACATTGTAGCTTGCCTTTTTCTTTACAATTTGGTTGAAATTCGTATATTTGTAACTTGAATTTATGATATGATAAGGAAAAAAGTGGGAGTAGTTAAATGAATCCTTTCCTCCTCAGTTTACTTGTTTTGGCCACTACTGCGTTAATGGGATCATCTTTTGCGGTTGGGAAAATCGGGTTGGAATATGTATCGCCACTTCTTCTGGTTGGATTACGTTTTACAATTGCAGGTATTCTGATGGCTTTATTTATAAGGAACAAACCACATCCAAAACAACTTCTAGATTGGGTACGCATTTTTACAATCGGATTTTTTCAAACAGCAGGTGTGATGGGCTGTATCTTCTTAAGCCTACGGACGATAACTGCAGGTGAGTCTTCTATCCTCACATTTAGCAACCCTTTACTCGTTGTTATTTTAAGTACGGTCTTTCTTGGCATTCGCTATCGTATCTTTCATTGGATTGGGGTAATCGTTGGATTCGTAGGTGTATTCATCACTCTTGGTTTTCATCTTAATCTAGAAATTGGAATCATACTAGGTTTAGGATCATCAATATCCTGGTCCATTGGTACAGTATTAATTAAAAAATGGGGCCAACGTTTTAATATTTGGGTATTAACTGCATATCAAATGCTTTTTGGTGGCATTCTTCTCCTATTAATGAGCTTTACCCTTGAGTCACCTGCCATAACAATTACTGCTACTTCCATATTTATCATTTTATGGCTTGCAATCATGGCATCAATTGTTCAATTTGCTATATGGTTTTATTTAATTAATACTGGTGATCCTGGGAAAACTTCTGCATTCTTATTTCTTGCGCCATTCTTTGGGGTTCTTACAGGATGGGTGCTATTAAAAGAGGTTGTTGAATGGTTTGTTTATGCAGGAGCCTTGTTCATTTTTATAGGTATCTTTTTAGTAAATTGGACATTCGCAAAAAGTAAAAATATTGAGAATAGGCTTGGTGCCTAAAGAAACCCCAACTCCGTTAATAGGACTTGGGGTTTCTCTTAGTTAATAAATTTTTCTTTTTCCTGCCAGTATTCTTTACGCAGGTGTACTTTTTGAATTTTTCCGGATGCAGTTTTCGGTAGTTCGGTTTTAAAGGTAACCTTTGTTGGTGCTTTAAAATGCGCGAGACGGGTCCGTGAGAATGCGATTAGCTCCTCTTCAGTTACATCATGTCCCTCTCGTTTGACTACTATCGCTTGTGGAGTCTCTCCCCATTTTTCATGAGGAATGGAAATGACCGCAACCTCTAAAACAGCAGGATGATCGTATAAAGCGCTTTCGACCTCAATCGAAGAGATGTTTTCCCCACCACTGATAATAATGTCTTTTTTACGATCTGCGATTTCAATATTCCCATTTACATCTATAAACGCCATATCACCAGTATGATAATAACCATTTCGAATTACTTCGTCCGTACCTTCCTTATTGTTCAAATATCCTTCCATCACTGTGTTACTGCGTACAATGACTTCACCAATTTCTTTCCCATCCTGGGCTACATCTTCACCAAATTCATTGACAACACGGACCTCTGCCCCAATATATTCATATCCGGCTTTTGCTTTTAAGCGATATTTTTCTTCTTTTGAAACATCGTACTGTGTATCTCGAATGATAGAGGTAGTGATAAGCGGTGAGGCCTCTGTCATGCCATATACTTGGATAAATTCCCACTGAAGCTCCTCTTCAACTCGTTTTACAAATGCCGGTGGAGGTGCAGAGCCAGCAACGACAATTCGAATATCTTGTTCTTGTTTTCTAAACCCACTTGTTGCTGCATATTGCAATAAAGTATTTAGAACAGTCGGAGCCATATGCATAATCGTAACTTTATATGAATCAATTTTTCTAAAAATCTCCTCAGGCTTTACCTTTCGCAAGCAAACCTGTGTGCTTCCATTAGCCGTGTAGTAAAAAGGTGAACCCCAGCCATTGACATGAAACATTGGTAAAATATGAAGTAGTGTATCACGGTCTGATACACGAAGGTGATGCATGGTTGTTAATGCATGGAGGTAATTGCTGCGATGTGAGAGCATAACACCCTTGGGTTTTCCTGTAGTTCCACTTGTATATAATAGTGTTGCAATGTCGTTTTCATCCATCTCTGCGCGTTCGATTGGAGCTTTTTCAAAACGTGAGAGCCATTCCTCATAGGACAGCGTCCATTCTGTGTCATCCTCTCGACCATGGACAATAATTTTTTCAACCGTGTTTAGTTTTTCCCGAATCGGTTCAATGAGTCCTACAAGCTCATAGTCTACAAACAAAACCTTCGTTTCACTGTGGTTTAATATGTATTCATAATCTGATGGGATTAACCTTGTGTTTAATGGAACAATAATGGCACCGATTTGAAAGACTCCATAAAAACCTTCAAACATTTCAGACGAGTTCGGAGCTAAATAAGCGACGCGATCTCCTTTTTTAACACCCAGATGGCTTAATCCTCGTGAAAGCTGATTCACTCTTTCGTTTACTTCTGCATACGTAAAGCTTTTGTCATCATCAATTAAAGCCGTTTTTTCTCCATAAAGTTTGACCGCTCGATCTAAAAATTGAGATAAAAGCAAAGGAACGTACAAATTGTTTTCCCCCTTTTTTAGGTATAAAACGAAGCATGTAAACAACTTCATTATAAGAAAAATTCGGAATATTTTCAAACTATTTTAAAATAAAAAACCTTATCACAAAGATAAGGTTTCGCTTAAAATCCGATTCTTGACCAATCAAATAGTTTGCCAGGGTCTGTTTTTCTACCTGGTGCATATTCATCATGTCCAATCACATGTCGCCTGTCTCGTAGAATGGATGGATTTCTTTTCAAAATATTATCGACTAACAACTGCAATGATTGAAATTGGGCATCTGTGTACCCTGCAAGTGTAGGATCGATTTGGTTGTATACACCTTCATCGATAATCGCTGTCATCTCTTCTTTTGTTCCCATTGCGATAAGCTCAATCCCAATCGAATACTGATTCATTTTGTTTTCGTATTCAGGAAAATCAGGCAAGCTTCCTTTTCCAGCATGATAAGCCACCCTATCCTCTGGAACAAGACTATAAATTTCTCCCTCGCGATCAATCAGATAGTGTACCGAAAGGCCGTATTCCCCAAATATTGAATATACATCCTCTACATTATATGGATCCTCAGGTTTGAGTGCTGCGTTGCTAATAAAATGGATCATCACATGTGTAATTTCGTTTATGCGTTTTTCGGAATTGTCAAGAGGTAAAGGTTTATTGGTTGTAGCAATGATTTCTTCTGTGGCCATGTCTACCTCCGTAATCTCGACTTTTACTTCCTTGGCTTGTGCTGAACAGCCGAACAATAGAGTTGTAAGTGTACAGCCGATACAAATTCTCTTCCAGTCCATGTTTCCTAATCTCCTGTTTCCGACTTTATCCTAGCTTTTGTAGATAATAGTACCTATATGTATTGCAATTGCTGGTCTCATATAGTGTTCTTCGGGATTAATTATACATTGTAATTATCAGGATGTCAGTCTAAAGTAGGAGTTTAGAGTTCAAATTCCCATTCGTCACGTAAAATCAAATATAGTACTAATAGCTCATTTTCTAGTTGTTCATATGTTTTACCTGCTACATCGATTCCTACCTTTGGAAACAAAATATCTGCAATTTGTTTCGTTCTTCTGTCTTTCACGTCATCCTTCAATTGTAAAAAACGATTGCAATAGGTTTGCAGAAGCTTCCATTCCTTGTTACCAAATGACTTTAATGCCCATTGATCAATGGTAAGAGAATTTTTTGTCAGCCCGCGTCTTAGAATTTCCTTTTCTAGTGGGCTTTCTTTTTTCATTTTTTTCGCTCGCCTTTCATGTATGACTATGGTACCTGCAACTAAGTCACCAAGTCGCTTATGTTTAGGATGAAAGAAGACCATGATCATTCCTAAAAAATAGGATGCTGGTAAAGAATCGATGATGCGTAAAAAATTACGGATAAAGCTTGATAATAACGTAATACTATGTCCGTTTTCTTGAATTACACGAATACCTACTACTTTTTTTCCAATTGTTTTGCCCCCAGCAAAAAATTCAAACAAAAAATAATAACCCCAATTTAATACGAACAAAACAATTATGGCAATGGCAACTGGTCCAGAAAAAAATGATTCTTCTAGCATCCAAAAATCGGAGCCTCCGTGCAAAATAAGTAAAAGGGCTAGTAAAATGAATAAACTGGTAATTGACAATATGAATGTATCAAGTAAGAAAGCAGCTGCTCGGCTTCCTACCCCTGCTAACTGAAATTGGATAGAAACAAACTCCGGTGTTTTTATATTGGTTTGTTCTTGATTCAAAAAGGCCCCCCCTTTTCTGGCTGAATAAAGTTAAAAGCCTCCGGCTGATGCCACGATTTTTCAAAGGTAACTTTTCAGCATTAACTGGCACTAAGCCTAAGCCCTCACAGAGGACAATGGCCAGTAAAAGCCAGATAAAGTGAACGAAGACTAAGAACGCCACGTCGTGTGGCAACGTCTTCGTGACCCACATCCTGTGGGCCTCAACTAACAATCTGTGGATAAA
>NZ_JBALOP010000013.1:55341-96931 GCF_036962685.1 Bacillus sp. JJ1566
TTTCACTGTATCTCGCATAGGATCAAAGACTAAGAACGCCACTTTCTGATGTCTTCGTCTTTTTGACCCACCTCGTGTTGGCCTAAAAAAATCGGCGCAAGTACGCCATGGCGAATTTGATATAATTAATTGTTTCTATTTTTCTCTAAAATTACTATAATAAGGTTACTTGTGAATTCAAGAGGTGAATCATATTGAATATGAAGCAATTTGTCAAACAGCACCGAGATGAATGGAAACAGCTTGAGCAATTGATTTCCACTTTATATAAGCGTAGAAAATCCCGTACTAGTATCGAAATTAATGAGTTTCATAGACTATACCAAAAATGCACTGGACATCTTTCCTATAGTCAAACTTATTTTCCTAACGAGGAGATTACCCCTTATTTAAATGGCCTTGTCTCAAAAGCGCATAATCTTCTATATAAGGACCAGGTTTCAAGTTTCGGTCAAATCAGGTATTTTTTTAGTACGAAATTTATTGGGCTATTACTTGAACAATGGAAATTTGTTGTTATTGCTTTTGTTTTGTTTACACTAGGTGGAGTCGGTAGCTTTTTTTCAGTCCTACAGGATCCCCTCCATATGTTTTCAATTTTACCAGCAGAAATTGCCCAAGGTGTAGATCCAGACTATTTGGGTAGTCAAGATGGTGAAGTTGATTCATCCCTCATGTCAGCTAGCATTATGACAAACAATATTCAAGTTGCCATCCTCGCGTTTGCGAGCGGAATAACCTTCGGACTGTTAACAGTCTATCTTTTAATCTATAACGGCATCATCATTGGTGCATTGGCTGGTTTGTTTTGGCATTATGGCAAGTCTTATGACTTTTGGGCATATATCGTCCCTCACGGAATGATAGAGCTCACAGCTATATTTATTGCAGGTGGTGCTGGTCTGTTAATGGGCTACAAGCTGCTGGTTCCTGGTCCGTACACCAGAGGTTATCAGCTAAAGAATCAGGCAAAACGCTCTGTTCAACTACTTTTAGGAACGATCCCGTTATTTGTCATTGCTGGTATCATCGAAGGCTTTATCACACCTGCTACGATTTCACTCGAAGCTAAATATGCTGTTGCATTCATTACGGTTATCGGCTTAATTCTTTACATTGTGACTGGGAAACTATTTTTAGTGAAAAAAGGATCTACAGCAAATTCCGATTCATAATATCAATATAATAGGAAACAGCTGTGGCTGCTAATTTATCCTCTTTGGCCTCAACCATCATGAGGCCATGGTTTTCCCATTTTCGTTTTCCCCTCTTTTTCACAAGCATTTGCTGCTGTGCCATACTTTTTAGCATGGCTGTTTGAACATTTGTCGGCTTCTCATTAATTCTTTCGTTTAGTGTAGAATCTTCTACACCAATCAATAGAAAATAATGCCGCTGCCGTAATTTTCGTAAATAAACCAACGGACTTTCTTCCCGTACAAAGGTATGTACATCACTGAACAATAATAGTAGGCTCCGCTTTTTTTGCACCGTTTCTAAATAAGATAAAACAGCGCCATAATTGGATTCAACCGCATCTACCTTGAGATTATAAATCGCCTGTAAAATGGTTTGAAGATGTGCGATTCCTTTTCCGGCTGGAACATAAATCTTAACTTCCGTTGAAAAAGCCAGCATAGAAACATAGTCTCCGTTTTGAAGAGCTGCTGTGGCAACGGTCAGGGCAGATTCAATCGCTTTTTCAAGACGATTTCCCTTTTCCAACTCGGCCCCCATCATCCTGCCACAATCAATTAATATCGTAATAAACTTGCCATGCTCTGGTTCAAATTCATTTGTCATGACTTCATGGAGCTTTGCAGTCTGTCTCCAGTTGATAGTACGAGGATCATCACCGGGAACATAGCTTCTAATTTTTGAAAATTCACCTGTACCTTTTTGTTGTTTACGGATTTTCACACCTTCATATAATAAAAATTTCTGTGCATTCTCAAGGTACTGCCTTGTTTCGGAGAGATCGGGTATAACTCTTATTTTGTTGTTTATGGTAAATGTGAGTTGTTTTTCCCATAAACCAAGGAAACTCTTATATCGGAAATATAGTTTGTTAATTTGATAATCACCGCGTTCCATTGCTTCTGTTAAGTAAGTGATTCGGGTAGTCGTTTCACCAGTAATCTTTCCTTTGATCGGAAAAGCTTTGGTAAAAGAAGCTGGAATGCCATCTATGAATCGATATGAAAGACCGTATGTAGAATTGTTGGTTATTTCAATATCAACCGAAGTTGGAAGTCCTCTCTCCATTTCAGACTGTAATTTGCGTGTCGCTACTAAATGCTTTTTTCTTGGCGAAAAAAACAAATCAACCAAACTTCCAAAAAAAACAAATAGATTTAGACCAATGATGATTCCCCATGAAAGTTCCAATAAAGATAATCCCAAAAATCCTATCGAAAGGAATAGTAAAACTAAAATCAAACGCCTTGTTGGAATGATCCCTCTATCTAGGAACAGGAACCGATCCCACAAGCTCTTCAATGATTTCGTCAATGGTGATTCCCTCCAATTCTGCATGTGGAGATAACTGAATTCGATGCCTTAACGCAGGCTTGGAAACCATTTTCACATCATCTGGTGTGACATAATCTCGATCAGCCATAAATGCCCATGCCTGTGCCGCTTTTGAAATTGAGATGGCTGCCCTTGTACTTGCTCCAAATCGAATGGCTTCAGATTCCCTGGTTTTCCGGACAATTTGCATGATGTAATCCAGAACACCGTCACCTAAAATAACGTTTTCAATATCCTTTCGTATCGATAAAAAGGTGTTTAGATCAAGTACAATTGCTGAATCCTGATAACCAAAACTTTGTTCCACCACTTGTTTCACGACATTTTTTTCTTCATCAAAAGCTGGAAACTCAATTTGAAGTTTAAATAAAAAGCGGTCCTGTTGAGCTTCTGGTAATCGATAGGTCCCTTCAAATTCGATTGGGTTTTGTGTGGCAACAACAAAGAATATCTCAGGTAGCTTGTATGTCTCACCTTGAATCGTCACCTGTTTTTCCTCCATTGCTTCTAATAATGCTGCTTGGGTTTTAGCTGGTGTACGGTTAATTTCATCGGCTAAAAGGATATTTGTAAAAACGGGCCCTTTTAATGTTTCAAAGCTGCCTTCCTTCATGTTGTAAATCATACTTCCTGTGATGTCGCTTGGTAATAGATCCGGTGTAAATTGGATACGGTTAAAATCCCCACCAAGTAAGGTAGCCAGAGTACGTACCATTTGTGTTTTTCCAGTTCCCGGAACACCTTCAATCAAGACATGTCCACCTGCTAGAATGGCAGAAAGTAAAAGTCGTAAATTTTTATTCTGGCCCAAAATTCGTTGTTCGTATTTTTCAAGTAAGGATGTTAATTCTGTCCTCATCCTTTTTCCACCTCTTTTCGTAATTCATCTAAGTTCTTTGACCAAACCAAATAATCGTGTTTGGATAGTTTATCAGTTTTTAAGACCTTTGTTAGGTCATGTAAGAATCGTTTTACTTCACTTTCTTTCTTTCCAGACCATCTTTGAACTAACTTTCTCGTAAGGTCCGTCCACTCTCTAGAAACTCGAATTCCCCATTTCTCCTGTAGGAGCTGCTTCACATAATCAGCTTGAATATTTAATGAATCATGGTAGTAACGACCTCTTAAATACCATGCGCTCAAAGCTCGGATACCTTCATCACTAAATCGCACTGTTTCCTCTCGGGGTACAATCACTGGACCAAAACGCTTTCCTTTATACCAAAGCCAAATTAAAACGATTAATCCACCTTGCAAAAGCAAAACTAAAAACCAAGCTGGGTATAATGTTGTGACTGTTGAAGCATTTTTCAGTTTGTGAACATATTCATCAAAATAATAAATGGATGCTTCTTCATTTTCTATCAACGATAATACAAGTGGAATATGATCATAGTCTAAAAGATGATCGTTTAAGATCCATTCTGGGGAAATTGCTGTGATTAATTCACCATCACCCATTTTTCGACTTATTGCAATGACACCAGCCTCATCCTCTAAAAGTACCCTCTCCTCTGTACTTGGAATGATTCGATTTGTTGATTGTAACAATGCATCAAATTTCATTCCATTTTTATTATTTATTGAAGTTGTTTCCTCAAGAAAAGGGTCAATATCTGCAGGTAGGGTTTTAATATCAAACATCCCTCGAGGATTTTCTTTAAACAAAATGATTTTGTTTCCTGCCTTCATAAAATCAAGATATCCACCCACTTCTTCCTGTTCTGGTGTGAAATAAGGCTCCACCATAATTAAAATTTGATTTACATCTTGCTTGTTTAGAAGATTTGGTGCATGTGACCACCTTTTAACTTTATGCTCATCATTTAAATATGTATAAATCGCTTTTACACCGGTTGGAGAAGGAGAATCCGACACATAATGTGGATACGCTTTTGGATTGTATGATTCAATAAAATACGTTAGAAAAAGTAGGAGCGCGATCAGCCCAAATAAGGTGAACCATATTTTACGGTTTTGCATGCTGCTTCTCCTTTCCTCCTTCGGGGTGTTCTAGCCAGCCAAAAGCTTTTTCACGAAATAGGTTGTACTCAACTTTATCAATCTCATACTCCCCATATGCAACCTCATCAAACACTAATGCTAAATCATAAAACTCTTCAGCCCAGGACTGTTTCACTTTACGAAGCTCATCATAATACTCCCAGTTTGTTTTCCATAATTTAGCCTCAAGCCATTCTTTTTCATGAAAAAATAAGAGGAGTGCTAAAAATAGATGTCTAGTCGCAGGTGAATAAAGATGATTTTCTTCATGCTTTAACGCCTCTTGTAAATGCCTTTGATATGTCCAGTTTAATTCTTCAGCCGAATGAAGAGGTTTATGTTTGCTTAAGTTTGCATTTCTTTTTTTATTTCTTACTAGCAAAAAGACCGCAATACCTAAAAGCAGAAGGGCTCCAAGAATGATAAAAACTAGCACCACTTCTGCTGTACCACTTCCCGACTCTATCGTTGGAAATAAACTTTCTAAAAAATCAGTTAGCCATTCTTTTACTTGTGCCCACCATTTCTGAAACACGTTCCTTGATTCATCATAGTAAATTCGATATTCTTTACCGTTCAGAATTTCTTCGATCCGATCCCTTGCATTATTCGTTTGTTCCATTATTGTTCATCACCACTTATCTTGGAGCATTGAACCCCTCAATCATTTCATCCAAATCCTCTGCATCATGTCGAACCCTAGCATCTAGGTACATTACTCCGTAACCTACTGCAAACAATAAGGTTGTAAAAATGGTAGTTAAGTTAACAATTAAAGTTAGTAAAACGCTATTTCCTAAAAAGATGCCAAATGTCCCCTCAACTGCAAAGCTAATCGCACTAATAATCAAAAAGAAAATAATATAAAGTCCGAATAGGACCCACCCTCGTTTTTTTGATAGTTGCCAGCTTCTTGATAATCCAGGAGATTCATAGTCTAATACAACCGAACCAAAATAAAAGCCCCAGCGCGTCAGTAAATAGCCAAGTCCAATAAATAACCCCAACCCTAGTAAAATGACAAAAAGAATGCCAATAAAAGGATTCGCAATAGCCCCAAAGATACCCATTGGCACCAATATTATAAATGCAACAACGAAGAAACCAAGTACAATTAGACCGTATAAAATATTGCTTCCAAGCATTGCCCAAAATCGTGTAAAGGCTTTTTTAATCACCGAACGAATTGAATAAGCTTCATTTTTTCGGATATGGTTTAATGCAATTAGAATGGCAGCCTCAGCGACAGGAAATAAAACCAAACCCATGAGACCGACAAAAATTGTCCCTAATGTTCCTCCTAATCCTATTTCTTCAGCCACGACTGTTTCATCAAAGCTATTCGCAATTTGGGAAATCCAGTCTTCACCAGGACCGACTTCTCTGAAAAAGCTTGTTCCTGATGCTAATAATATGAGTGCCTCGAGTATGTATACGGGTCCCATAAAAATAAGTAAAATCGTAAAAAAGTCCCTAAATCGATTTTTGCTTAAGCTAAATGTGAGATCAAGGATTTCTCCAAACCCTTTTGGTCTTGAAAATTTTGCGTTCAATCTGCCATCCCCCTGCAATATACTGAATAAAATTGATGCTAATAACGCTTATTTTAACATTATTCTGGAAGTTTTACTGTATTATTTTAGAAATATTTTCTAGTTTATAGGTGATAAAAATACAATAGCCAGATCCCCTTAAATCTAGGAATCAGGCATGTATTACTTTACTTTAATGGCTCCTTTGAGGTCATATAGGTTTAAATCAATTTCAAGCGGTAGTCCCATGGAAAGCTTCGCTAATTCACCACCTAGGAATGGTCCAACAGTTAAGCCTGATGCACCAAGTCCGTTTGCGACAAATAGATTTTCATAAACAGGAATAGTGCCAATCACTGGTAAATAATCCGGAGTGAACGGTCGAAAACCTACTCTTGTTTCAAGAACCGTACCTTCCGATAAACCAGGAGCAATACTTAGGGCTTTATTGAAAACTTCATGTAGTCCACCGGCAGTTACTCTATAATCTAATCCTATTTCATTTTCGTGTGTAGCACCAACAACGACTCTTCCACCATCAAATGCTAAGATGTATTGATCATTTGGCGGCATGACAACCGGCCAATTCTCAGTATTTGAATCTACAAGACCTAAATGAACAATTTGGGCTTTCTGAGAGGATACAAGAAAATCGATACCAACTTGCTTTAGTAATTCATTTGCCCAAACTCCAGCTGTTAAGATGATTTTTTCCGCTCTTAAAATTTCATCCTTTATTTTTACTCCAATTACTTTGCCTCCCTCCTTTAATAAAGAAGCACTTCCTTTTTGTTCTTGAGCACCATGTAATTTGGCGGCACGAATCAATGCATTTCGGAGTTCGCGTCCATTTACTCTAGCGGCACCGCTTATATGGACGGCTGAATATTTTTCTGATAATGGTGGAAACAGTTTCATTGTTTCTTCAGAGTTTAATCGTAGAATTTCTCCAATTTCTGGTGCATCCTCCCGACGTAGTGCTGCTCGCTCTTCCATTTTGTCAAGCTTATTTTGATCGACATGAAGACTAATCGCTCCAACCTTTTTATAGCCGGTATCAGTCTCACCCAATGCTTCAAGCTCATTTATTAATGTTGCGTAATATTTTGCACCCGTTTTTGCTAAATTGTACCATGCTTTATTTCGACGCTGAGAAAGCCATGGACAAACAATCCCAGCCGCAGCATCAGTAGCTTGGCCTGGGTCCTCCCTGTCAACAATTGTTACTTGCGCGCCTGCTTTAGCTAGATGATAGGCGGTCGACGCACCAAGAATCCCAGCCCCAATTACAAGATAGGTTGTCATGTTTTCAAAATCCCTTCTATTTGCGTTATGTAGTTAATTTTACTAAAAAAGTATCTTCAAAACATCTTTTTGTCGAAATTTGTATATTTTTCTGTTAGTTCATACATGATATACATGACGCTGTAAAATATAGGAAAAAGATATACATACAATCCAGCGCAATTAGCTTTATTCAGGCGAATAAAGTTAAGGCCTCCGGCGGATGCCACAGATTTTCAATGGAAATTTTTCGAGCAGTAAGATCAAAGACTAAAACCGCCACTTCCTGTGGCAACGTCTTTATGACCCACTTCCTGTGGGCCTAAAAATCTGGGCGCAAATACGCCAGGCGGATTTGATTAATGAAAGGAGGTTTGACAAATGGCGAACAAAAATAAAAATAACCAGCCCCAAGCAGGAGCAAATAGTATGGACACGGAATTTGGTGCAGAGCAAGGCTTGAGTAAAAAGGCAAGAAAAAAAGCTGCTCGAGAAAAACGTAAAAATAAATAACGAATTTTCGTAACGGTACATATTTGACCTGTTCCTTTGAATGAATTTTTGGAACGGGTTTTTCTTTTAATTCGTTGGTTATTGGACAACTAGGGGGGAAAGTATACTTTTTTTAAGGGGTGATTATATTGAAGCAACTTGAGGTTCAATTAATTTTATTTGTTGGAGCGACATTGGTTCATGAGTATTGGTTGCATTGGGGACTTCCCCGAGTATATTTTTGGGATGTAAGACATAGACATTTTAAGAAAATTGAAGATGATTCCGATGAAAAATCTGCATAGAAAAAGGGATAACAATGTTACCCCTATTCCTTAACCTTTAATAATCGTAAGCTATTTAATGTGACAAGCAGCGTAGCGCCCATATCGGCAAAAATCGCAATCCATAGTGTGAGCCAGCCTGGGACAACCAATAGCAAGGCTAAGGCTTTTATTCCTAATGAAAAAGTGATATTTTGTTTAATTATCGATAATGCTTTGCGGCTTAACTTTATCGTATAAGGCAATTTCCGAAGATCATCAGACATCAAAGCAATGTCAGCCGTTTCCAGCGCTGTATCAGTTCCAGCACCGCCCATTGCCACACCGATAGTCGCAGCCGCTAGGGCTGGCGCATCGTTTACTCCATCACCAACCATCGCAACGTTTTGGTGAATTGCTCGAAGTTCTTTAATCGAGTTTAGTTTGTCCTCAGGAAGTAAATCTGCTTTAATCTCGGATACCCCGACTTCTTTTCCAATTGAACTTGCGGTTCGCTGATTATCACCGGTGAGCATCACAGTTTTTTCAATTCCTACATCGTGTAATTTGCGAATAACTTCTTTGGAGGAATCTCTTAACTCATCAGCAATTGCAATTAGTAATAGGATTTTATCCAAGGTGCCGACAATTATCACGGTTTTACCTTCGTCTTGTAATTCAACAATTTTCTCTTGTTTTTCTTTTAAAATATCATTTTGAACTTCTTCAAATAAAGCCGGACTTCCTACATAATAAACAGTTTCATCAATCTTAGCTTTTAAGCCTCTACCCGTAATAGATTGAAAGTCTTCTATCAATACATCCTTATAAGGTAGGCCCTCAGCTTTTTTTAGAATAGCTGAAGCAAGTGGATGTTGTGAACCATTTTCAATGGCGGCAGTAAGTGTCAGCCATTTTTGATCATTTACATCATAAGAAACGATATCTGTGACAGCCGGGATTCCTTTTGTTAAAGTACCCGTTTTATCAAATGCAATAACTTTAAGTGCTCCTGCTTCTTCTAGATAAATACCGCCTTTAATAAGTACACCATGTCGCGCTGCATTACCGATTGCAGTTACAACTGCAACTGGGGTTGATACAACTAAGGCACATGGACATCCTACGACTAAAGCCGCCAACCCTTGATAGATCCATACGTTCCATTCTGCCCCAAAGAATAACGGTGGAATAATTGCTATTAAAATGGCAAGAGCAATTATTGCCGGAGTATAATATTTCGCGAATTTATCAACAAATGCCTGTGAAGGTGCACGTTCAGCTTGAGCTTCTTCGACTAGATGGATGATTTTTGCAATTGTTGTGTCTTCCACACGTTTAGTTACTCTTACTTCAAGGAGTCCTTCTTCATTCAATGTTCCCGCGAAAACCTCATCATCAATTGTTTTACTAACTGGAACACTCTCTCCTGTTATTGAAGCTTGATTGACGGTAGAGATTCCTCTTAAGACGATTCCATCCATTGCAACCTTTTGACCGGGCTTTACAATCATAATGTCTCCAATTCGAATATCTTCAACATGTACCATCATTTCATCTGTACCACGTTGAATTAACGCTTCATTTGGTGCAATATCCATCAAGGATTCAATCGATTTTCGTGCCCTATCCATCGAATAGCGTTCTAAGGCTTCACTTATTGCAAATAAAATTACAACGGTTGCCCCTTCACCCCATTCTCCAATAATAGCAGCACCAATAATAGCCACGGTCATGAGGGTATTCATGTCAAAATTGAATCGAACCAGGTTCTTAAGCCCTTTTTGAAAGAGAGTATAACCACCAATCAGTATGGCGGTCGCATATCCGATTGTTGAAGTAAAATGCCCATCTCCATATTGTTCAGCCAAAAGCCAACTTACTAACAGCAAAACGGCGGAAACATAGACTTTACTATTTTGTTTTTGCTTCCAAAATGGGATTTGCGGTACTGCTTTCTCATGCTCGTCTCGTAGCTTTAGATTTTCAAAGGCACCTGCCCTTTCAAGCTCTTCAATAGTTGTATTTCCTGTAACTGTTATTTTTGAAGCTCCAAAGTTTACATTAGCATCTATAACACCATCCAGGTGTTTCACGTTCGTTTCGAACGTTTTTGCACAGCCTGCTCAGGAAAAGCCTTGAACACGGTAGGTCTTTGTAGCTTGTTCAGACATGATTTTCACCCCCGAAAACGTGTTAACTCTTATAAAAGATTATACACTTATATATTCAAGAGTGACTAGGAAATCGCTTAATATAGGCTGCCCTATTTCATTTCCATACTTCTACTAATGTTTCTCTAAAGAGTTGATCTAGCAGATCTGTTGAATTTGTGTTGTCGGATTCTAGCCTAGTTACATAATGCTCTATATGTTGAATTTCTTTTTCAATAAATTGGTCTATCCCTGGTATTCGTTTTGTCAATTTTTGGCCAGAGGATTTTAATTTTAAAATTTGTTCAATACTTTGCTTTTGTTCGTTCTTTAGTAACAAATCATTAACTAGTTCATTCAAATCAAGGCATAGCATTTTGTGGTGCTTTTCTATGGATTTAGCCATTAATAATGGACGAATGACGTTTAAATATGTTTTTAGCTGCGGTCCTTTATCATGAATGGTTTTGAAGTTACCCTTTGCCATTTTCACATAATGGTACATGCATGGAATGGCTGAAAATATAATAGGTTCTATTTGTTTCATTTTATTGATTAAGGATTCTTCTTCAAAGTAAATAATTTTTGAATGTAACCATTCCAAAAGCGCTGGATTTGATTTGCGAAATAGTCGAAGTGCCTTTGTGAGCTCCCAACCACTCATGTCAACTAAAGGATTAACAGAGATAGGGATTTTATCGTACTTTGGAATTTCAAGCGCATCCCGCTTTTGGTCAATCGAAAGGTACCAATCGGTTTTATGAATATAAATAAAACGGACATCATAATCGCTTTCTTCAGATGAAATCCCCCATGTTCGGCTTCCAGCTTCACAAGCGTACAAAATTTTAACATCGTATTCCTTTTCGATTTGATCAAGAATTTCCAGAATATGATTTTTCAATGAAAAACCCTCCTTTGCATGAGGAAAGGAGATGCTCACCTGCCATCTCCTTTCAGCTAGTATTCACTATTTAAGTATACATAAAACACAGTATCGCATGTGCTGCAAGTCTACTTGTGATATCACGTACATCCTTTGAGGGATCGATTTCAACAATATCCATCGCTTTGACCTTCGGATGTTTTATAGCTACTGAAATACTTGAAAGAAGCTCCCTTGATGTCAAACCACCTGGTCCAATGGCCGGACAGCCTGGCGCAAAGGCTTGATCAACAACATCCATATCTACAGAAAGATAGATAAAATCAACCTCTTGCGCTAATCGTTCCACTTCTTTTTGAATGATGGGAATAATTCCAATACGCTCCACATCATCCATGGTGTACACGGCAACCCCTTTGGTTTTTACATATTCGTGATATACTTCAGCATTTGCATAATCCCGAATTCCAATTTGCGTAAGGTCTTCCCCTCTCAGAAATCCACCTTCTATTAGACTACGAAAAGGTGTTCCGTTCGTTCTTCCACCATCCTCTAAATTCCGGACATCATGATGGGCATCCCATTGAATTACGCCGACACGGCCAATTTGTTCTTGAAATGCTCGAATTGAAGGATAACTGACGCCATGGTCGCCACCAAGTATGATATATCGATTGCATGATTTGGTTTGCAGCATTTCTTTTACACTGATATATAAACGTTCAGTGGTATCTTCAAGATTTGTCGGATGGGTATGAACATCCCCAAAATCTAAAATCGTCGTATCCTTGTAATCGTGATTCCTTTCCCCCGAATAAGTGGAATAAGCGCTCAGCGCGTTTCGAATCGTTTTCGGTGCTTCGGCTGCAAGTGACGGTGAAATGGATGTCTTTGATACAGCAAGACCAATGATTCCGATGTCAGCCTTGGCTCCACTTTGATATGGCTTTATACACTCTGTCACTTTTGTTACATATTGATCTTTAAAAATGGCTGGTTGACCTGGTGTGAGATAACTGAAATCAGATAACATCGTTTCTCTCCCACACTTTTGTTCCGTTTATATAAACACTATTTGTATGGTTAACTCCAAAATGGTAAGGAAGGTACATATAATTTGGAATATCCCATAAAACAAAATTTGCTTTATGTCCTATTGCAAGTATTCCTGCTTCTCCACCCTTGCCAATAGCGAATGCAGCGTTTACAGTAACTGCATTCCAAATTTCTTCAGGTGTCATTTTTAGTTTTAGGGCTGCTAGTGACATAATTAACTGTAAATTTTCAGTTACACAGCTTCCTGGATTAAAATCTGTCGCTAGTGCTACAGCAACACCCTCATCAATCATTTTTCTCGCTCGCGCATAGGAATCTTTGCCAAGATAGAATGTTGTTCCCGGTAATAAGACAGCTACTGTTTCTCCTTCAGAAAGGAAGTCAATTGCTTCATCTGATGCAGCGACTAAGTGATCAGCACTAGTTGCTCTCAGCTTAACTGCTAGTTCAGTTCCACCTAAAGAATCAATTTCATCTGCATGAATTTTTAGGCCGAAGCCCTTTTCCTTTGCTTTTTGTAAAAAGTACTTTGATTGCTTTGTCGTGAAAACACCTGTTTCGCAGAAAATATCGGCGAACTCTGCAAGGTTTTCTTCCTTTACAGTGTCAAGGAGCTGAACCATCTCTTCCAAGAATTCATCTTCTTTCCCTTTGTGGGATGGAGGAATGGCGTGTGGGCCTAAGAATGTCGATACGATTGAAATTGGGAAACTCTCATTTAGTTTTTTAATCACTTTGAGCTGTTTTATTTCCGTTTCGAAATCTAAGCCATATCCGCTTTTTGCCTCTATCGCTGTCACCCCATATGAAATGATGCGATTTAGATGAAAGGAAGCTTTTTCATAAAGTTCTTCCTCAGTTGCATTTCTTGTTGCCTCAACGGTTGATAAAATGCCACCACCTTTTGCAAGAATTTCAAGATAGGCCACACCTGCTTGCTTTAAAGCAAGCTCTTTTTCACGTGAGCCTCCGAACACTAAATGTGTATGTGGATCTACTAAACCGGGCGATACTACTTTTTGCTGTGCATCTAGGCTTTCTATTGTTTGTATGTGATTTGCCTCGTCATTCGCTCCAATCCAGGCTATTTTTTTATCTTTAATGGCAAATGCAGCATTTTCTTTAATGGTAAGCTGCTTCATGTCTTCCCCTTTAAGTGGTTTTGATGTTTCTTTTGGTAAAATCAATTGCCTTATATTATGAATGAGTAAATCGTATTGCATGTTAATGCTCCTTTCTTGGTATATTTTTAGTCTTGTAACATCGGTATATCGACACCCTTTTCCTTCGCCACGTCGATTGCTTTTTCATAGCCGGCATCCGCGTGTCGAACAATACCCATGCCCGGGTCAGTAGTAAGGACCCGGCGTAAGCGTTCTTCTGCTAACTCGGTTCCATCTGCGACAACAACCATTCCCGCATGCAGGGAATAACCCATACCTACACCGCCACCATGATGGACTGAAATCCATGATCCGCCTGCAGCGACATTGATCAGTGCATTTAAAATTGCCCAGTCACCCACGGCATCACTACCATCCTTCATGCTTTCCGTTTCGCGGTTCGGTGAAGCAACAGAGCCGCAGTCTAAGTGGTCACGACCTATTACAATTGGTGCTTTCAAATCACCTTTACGGACCAATTCATTGATGGCGAGCCCCATTTTGACACGTTCCCCGTAACCGAGCCAGCAGATTCGGGCTGGTAGCCCCTGGAACTCTACCTTTTCCTGAGCCATATCGATCCAGCGAAGCAATGCATCATTTTCTGGAAACAATTCTCTTATGAGTGCATCTGTTCGGTAAATGTCTTGTGGGTCTCCAGATAAAGCAGCCCAACGGAATGGTCCCTTACCTTCACAAAATAATGGACGGATATAAGCTGGCACAAAGCCTGGAAAATTAAATGCTATATCGACACCTTCGTCTTTTGCGACTTGGCGAATATTGTTGCCATAATCAAAAGTAACTGTTCCTCTTCGTTGGAATTCAAGCATTGCCCGTACATGCTTTGCCATTGAAGCAGTTGATAATTCAATATATTTTTTTGGATTATTTGCACGTACCTGATCTGCTTCTTCAATGGAATACCCCTCCGGAACATATCCGTTTAACGGGTCGTGGGCGGAAGTTTGGTCAGTCATCACATCAATTTGGATATTCCGATTTAAAATTTCATGGTGCACTTCCGCAGCATTTCCAATCAATCCAATTGATAAGGATTCCCCATTGTGTTTGGCTTCCAATGCCCACTTGATCGCTTCATCCATCGAATCTGTCATTCTATCACAATATTTTGTATCTATCCGTTTTTGGATGCGGGATTTATCCACATCAACCGCAATACAAACGCCGCCATTCATGGTAACAGCAAGTGTCTGTGCACCACCCATTCCACCTAATCCAGCAGTAAGGGTAATTGTTCCTTTCAATGAACCAGCAAAATGCTGGCGTGCAACTTCAGCAAAAGTTTCATAGGTTCCTTGTAAAATACCTTGGGATCCAATGTAAATCCAGCTTCCTGCTGTCATTTGGCCATACATCATTAAGCCCTTTTGATCGAGTTCATGAAAATGCTCCCAATTTGCCCATTTCGGAACTAAAACAGAATTCGAAAGGAGTACACGTGGTGCTGCTTTGTGAGTTTTAAATACCGCGACAGGTTTTCCAGACTGAATTAACATTGTTTCGTCATTTTCTAAGCGTCGAAGGGTATCAACAATCGCATCAAATGCTTCCCAATTTCTTGCAGCTTTACCTATCCCTCCATACACAACCAACTCTTCTGGTTTTTCTGCGACTGCTGAATCCAAATTGTTATACAGCATGCGTAATGCGGCTTCTTGCTCCCATCCTTTACATTCTAGTTCAAGCCCTTTTTTTACCTGAACAACACGATTTTGAATTGACATGATCATTCCCCTTTTCTATGTTAATAGACGATAGGTTCCAGATTGGCTGTCCATACTAGGTTATTTTTTTTAAGCCATTCCGTTACGTTCTCGATATCTTCAGAGAACACTCGGTCCTCCGTAATTGACGGAACTATTTTTCTTGCTTCCTTATAAAATGCATGTGTAGCTGGTGCCATTTTTTGAGTGCCACGGTATTCAATTGCCTGCAACGCACAAATACATTCTATTGCTAAAACACGTCGTACATTTTGAATAATCTGGTAGGCATGCCGTGAGCCGATAGTTCCCATACTTACATGATCCTCTTGGTTAGCTGAAGATGGGATAGAGTCGACACTTGCCGGATGTGCGAGTGTTTTATTTTCAGAAACAAGTGAGGCTGCTACATATTGCATAATCATTGCCCCCGATTGTAAACCAGGCTGTGCACTTAAAAATGGTGGTAAATCATTTAACTGTGGATTTACAAGCCTTTCAATTCGCCGTTCAGAAATACTGGCAAACTCTGCAACTGCAATTTTCATAAAATCCATTGCAATGGCGATTGGCTGCCCATGAAAATTCCCACCTGAAATAACCAAATTCCCATCCTCAAAAATTAGCGGATTATCTGTTGCTGCATTCATTTCAATTTCTAGTTTTTCTTTTACATAATCTAAAGCCTGCCAGGAGGCACCATGCACTTGTGGAATGCATCGTAAGGAGTAAGCATCCTGCACCCGTTTTTCCCCTTGTCTCGTAATTAATTGGCTTCCAGATAGAAGACCACGCATTCTTTTTGCTACATCTATTTGCTGTTGGTATCCTCTTGCTTCATGTATTGCTGGATGAAAGGCATCAATAATTCCTTCGAGTCCTTCAAGTGTGAGGCTGGCAATCATTTCACTTTGCAGGGCAAGTTCGGATGCTTCTAACCAGTTAATAACACCCATTGCGGTCATTGCTTGTGTGCCATTTATTAACGCAAGTCCTTCTTTTGCCTGTAAGACAACAGCCTGAATGCCTTCTTTGTTAAAAACTTCTTGAGTGGGGTAAATATTACCCTTGTAATGCACCTTACCTTCTCCAAGGAGTACAAGAGCTAAATGGGAAAGAGGCGCTAAATCTCCGGATGCACCTAGTGAACCCTGCTGTGGTATAACCGGATGTATTTTCATATTTAATAAAGTTACTAGTCTTTCGGCAATGACTGGGCGAATCCCAGAAAACCCCTTCAATAATGCATTCAAACGAAGTAAAACCATGACGCGTGAAACAACTTCAGGGAAAGGTTCACCAACCCCACAGGCGTGAGAACGAATTAAATTGAGCTGTAAATCATTTACATCGTCATCGGCAATGATGACATCACTGAACTTACCAAAGCCTGTATTTATTCCGTAAATAGTCTTTTTATTAGCCACAATCTTTTCAACAGCTTTACGACTTTGTTCTACCTTGCGAAGTGATTCGCTACTAATTGATACTTTTTCATCGTCATAACAAATAAGTTTAACTTGTTCTAAAGTTAACGAATGTCCTGATAACTCAATCATTAAATCATCCTCCTTATATTTATGTGTCCCGTACTGGTTCTAGAAATGAGTAGTAGAAAACAAAAAGAGACGATAATGGCATAGAGATACCATCATCGCCTCCTAATAACTAAAGGACTATAGGCAATGTTACAAATTATCAAATTCGTTTTGACGAATTTGCGCCCAGATTTTTTCGAGCGTGCTCGAAAAGTTACCTTTGAAAATCTGTGGCATCCGCCGGAGGCTCTAACTTAATTACAGTTGGGGTTAAAACACCGACTGTAATTAAGTTAGTGTTTTAAATATGATTAATTCCAAGACCGATTGTTTCATGCTCCAAACCTTTGATTGGTGCTCCAATTGTACCGTAAAAGGCTACTGCAATCCATTCGCCTTCTTCTTCATTTGTATATGGAAACCCTCGAACGATTGCAAATCGCAGTCCGACTGTTCGGCTAATTTCACCAATCGCAGTTTGCCCTCTCGTCACACCTTCGATTCCTTCAATAATTGCGTGATATAAAGCATGGGTTTCACGGTATTGTGACTCATGAATAAGGCCGTGGCGTTTTGCGGCAGTCTCAACAGCAGCGATTACCTTTTGCATGTTCATAGATCCGACTTTTCCTTGGCAGTATTTAACATCTTGTAACGAATGAGAAAAAAGCTGCATCTCATTATCTGTTAAGGTTGTAAGCAGTACAGCAATTTTACCAATTGAAGTTTTTTGACTCATAAAAAGAACCTCTAATTTCTGAATTTTCCTATTATCTATCAACTAATTATTATTGTATAAGTGAGCCAATCCAATTGTCAATGAATTTGGTAAATTTTAGTATATTACTATAGTAGTAAGCTACTATAGTAAAGTATTGATATAAAACGAAAAACCCATTCGGAAATGGGTCTACGCGTACTTTTTAAAAACAACATTTCCTTTGATTACATCTTTTTCATGCTGATTCACAGCAGAAACATCAAAGGTAAGTTCTTTTCCTTCTATTTTTCTTAACGATGCTTTTAATGTGATTACATCTTCCAAAAACACCATGTTCCGAAACCGAATAGAATAGGTTTTAATAAATCCTTCTTCATAAAAAGGTGTAAACAGCTTTGCAAGGTTCCCCATCGTCCACATTCCATGTGCGATTACTCCAGGTAATCCCGCTTTATGTGCCTCATCATCAATCGTATGGATTGGATTGTAATCGCCTGAAGCACCTGAATATTTGATAAGATCCATTCTTGTAACTGGCGGGAGCTTAACACTTTCTAGTGAAGAACCAATATCAATATTCGCTAGTAAATTCATGTCATTAACCCCTTTCTAACTGCTTCTGTGATGATGACGACAAGCTTAGAAGAAAAAATCAACTTACCATTGGAGTCCTCGCCATTTTCACTAATAGTTAGAAAACCCATTGATCCTGTAGATCCTTTTTTCTCTACGTAGTTTTCTACCTTTGAATAGCAAGAAATTTCTTCCCCAACAAGTAATGGTCTTTCATATTTGTAAATTTGCTCACCATGAATAAGACCCTTCTCAGGTAAAATAAGTCCCTCAATCCTTCCGAATTCTAAAACTCTAGGAAATGTCGGTGGTGCAATATTCGTTTTATATATAGAAGCTTTACCAAACCCTTCATCTATGAAAATTGGATGTGCGTCACCAATTGCCTCTGCAAATTTTTTGACTGCTCCTCTTTCAACGACATTTTTTACTTTCGCTGATTGTTTATCGATAAAATCTTTATACACGTACAACACCTCTTTAACCATAATAAATCAGGCTTTATTGAATCATTAATTGGTATAAGTGGAAAGACCTCGGCCGATAACGTTTGCAGAAACAGGCTTTTTTCCAATCTCCCTTGACCAAATTGATAATTGTCCGATATGGTGAATTTCATGTGCAATGATATGCCTCATGATTTCCCCCCAAGTATCCGTCACAGTCTCCCCATTAGGTAAAGTATCGTAAAACAAACGATTTTCCATACTCGATTCCCAGTTGTTTACGAAACTTTCTACTTCTAAATGAAATTCAGCGTCTAATTCTCGGATTTTATTCAAGCTATTGTAATCATTGAAACTCTCTTGAAAATCCGTTTTACCTTGTATAATACGGATCCAGCTCCATTCGACATCAACAATATGGAAGAGAGTATGCAATATACTTCCCATTCCACCCGTACGATTTTGTAGGAGTTCTTCTTCACTTAATTCTTCACACCAGCGATACCAATCTTCTCTTACCTTCCAGTTATATCTAAAAAACATTTGCATAAAGGCCCCCTCCGATTTTAGAAATTTATTAAACTATATATATAAATATTACCAATTCTATAAATATAGCTGAATTCCTTCTTCAACTTTTGTAAACTTTAATTCAAAAAACCACACAGAATAATCCGTGTGGCTTAAATTCTTAATCACTCAAATCCAGTCATATTTGTATCAGGATTTGATCCAATTCGATCGTTTTTATTGAGTGAGCTAATTCTATTCATATCTTCCTGGGTAAGCTCAAAATCAAAGACATCAGCATTTTCTTGGATGCGGTGTTCTTTGATGGATTTTGGAATCGTTATAACGCCGTTTTGAAGATCCCAGCGTAAAATAACCTGTGCAACAGATTTCTTATATTTTTGACTAATTTCTACAAGAGTCGGATCATTTAGTAATTCTCCGCGCTTTAGTGGAGACCATGCCTCTAATTGAATTCCTTCCTTTTTACAGAAATCATGTAATTCTGTTTGTGTAAGATGCGGATGGTATTCGACTTGGTTAACCATTGGTTTAATCTCTGAATTTTTGATGAGATTTTCTAGATGGTGAACATGGAAATTACTTACGCCGATTGCACGTACCCGCCCTTCTTTATATAGTTTTTCAAGTGCATGCCATGTTTCAATGTACTTATCTTTTCCAGGCCAGTGAATAAGGTATAAGTCTAAGTAGTCAAGACCTAGTTTTTGGAGGCTTGTTTCAAATGCTTGTAGTGTTGATTCATAGCCCTGGTCACTGTTCCAAACCTTAGATGTTACAAACAAGTTTTCCCTGTTGATACCAGATTCACGAATTGCTTGTCCAACACCTTCTTCATTTTTATAGACAGCAGCAGTGTCAATGCTTTTATATCCATGCTTGATTGCCCATTTGACAGAATCAATCACTTCTTGTCCGTCTTGTACCTTAAATACGCCAAGGCCAAACCATGGCATTTCTACTCCGTTATGTAATGTTGTTGTATCTTGAAGACGTTTTACCATATGTATCCTCCTCAAAATTGAAAGATTTACCATTAATAGTTTCTCACACGTTTGGCTACTTTTCAAATTATAAGATGACTAAAACAAAAAAGAGAGGTTCATTCCCTCTCCAATACGTATCATTATTTCGACTTTGATTCAGCATCGTCATCATCAAGAATGCCTTTTGTTGCCTTTTTAAACTCACGTAGCGTTGTCCCTGCAGCTTTTCCAAGCTCAGGAAGCTTTTTGGGTCCGAATACAAGTAATGCAAAAAAGATAATTAATAATAATTCTCCGAAACCAAGGTTTCCCATGATCATTCCACCCTAATACGAAATGTATTGCACCCTTATTTTATTCCTTTAATTTTATTTTTTCAATTATATATTTCATGAACTCTCTTATTTAAACCAACCTTTTTCTTTTGACTGTGTGATCGCTTCGATTCGATTCTTTACTTCAAGCTTATCTAAAATAGTAGAAATATAATTTCTGACTGTACCGGTTTTGATTCGAAGTTCATCTGCGATTTCCTTCGTATTTTTTCCAACAGCAACAAGTTCAAGCACCTCACGTTCTCGTTCGGTTAATGGATTTTCATCTCCGTATAAATCATCCATTAATTCAGGTGCATATACGCGTTTGCCACTCATTACACTACGAATTGAATCAGCCAATTCATCACTCGGACTATCTTTTAATAGATAGCCCTTCACACCCGCCTTTAGAGCACGTTGAAAATATCCAGTACGAGCAAAGGTTGTTAAAATGATCACTTTACAATTTGTTTCTTTCAACTCCTCAGCAGCTTCAAGTCCTGTTTTTAATGGCATTTCAATATCCATCATGCAAATATCCGGCTGAAGCTCCTTCACAAGTGAAATTGCTTCTTGCCCGTTATTTGCCATTCCGACTACTTCCATATCATCCTCTAAATTTAAGAGTGAACCTAATGCCCCAAGGACCATTCTTTGGTCTTCTGCAATCACAATTCTAATCATAAAAGTCCCTCCACTTCGTCCTGTTTACGTACATTTGGTATATTGATAATTAAAGTTGTTCCATCATTCGTGATAATTTCTAAGCTTCCATTTACAAATTCTAAACGTTCTCTCATTCCCTGTAATCCATGTCCATCGATCACATCTTTATCTGAATTTGTGCCAATCCCATTGTCCTTTATCATTAATCGGAGTTCTTCTTCCGATTGCGAAATTTCTATTGTACATCGTGTTGCTTGACTATGCTTCACAACATTATTGACCGCCTCTTTTATGATCATGCTAATCATATTTTCGTAGAATAGCGAAATCTCTTTTATTGATTCAGCTTGAATATACTCAAATTCGATTTCAGCTGCACGCAAAATTTCTTTAACCCGGACAATTTCTTCTTTGATTCGGATTCCACGCATTTGAGAGACCATTTTTCGAACTTCATTCAACGCTGTTCTTGCAGTTTGCTGAACATCCTTTAATTCATGGCGCGCTTTTTCCGGATCTTTATGTATCAGCTTCCTCGCCAAATCACTTTTTAGTCCAATCATTGAAAGACTTTGTCCTAATGTATCATGAAGGTCCCTTGCGATTCTTTGGCGTTCTTCTTGTTTCACTAACTCTGCAATTCGTTTATTTGCATCTTCAAGTTGTTCCTCAAGTTTTTCTTGTTTCTTTTTATTAAATATATTAAATGGCAATAGGATAACGCTAATCCAAATGATAATATTGAATGGTAGTTGGGTTAAAAATATCTCTTTTTGTAACACGAGATTGTAATTTATCGAAAAAGTTGTCGCTACCAGGTGTATAATGTATAAAGTTAAAAAAGCAACGCGGTTCTTGATGTTTCCGTTGTAATACGCAATATAGAAAGCAAAATAGATAAATGCAAACAATATTGACATGGTTAATGAAATACCAATTAAGATCGACGTCCATAAATAAACTGGCCATCTTCTCGAGATAAAAGCAAATCTTAATGAAATGAAAAACAAGACAGTTAAGATGAGACCAGTAATGATTTCGGGAGTTGATGACGATTGAAAGATAAAATAAAATGGCAGGATACTCATGACTGCCCAAATATAAGGTGAGACTCCTGACCATTTTTGAAAAATTGTATATTTTTTCATAGGACTTACCCTCATTTTATGCGTGTTTATTTTGTATCATATCATATATAAGGAAAACCCAGCTTATTTTTCTAAGCTGGGGATCTTTTTTATATTCTTTTGATTGGCAACCATTTCCTTTATTTTACCATAGCCTACAAATACTTTTTCTTCTTCATCCCATAGTCGGAATTTTAATGATTTTAAGCTTGTTTTTAAAGTAATGGTCGGTACATGCTGAAGTGGAGCTGTTTGATTATGCACCTCTTCAAGCTTGTAATTCGGAACACGTGGGCTTAAGTGATGAACATGATGATAACCGATATTTCCTGTTAACCATTGTAGTGGTTTTGGAAGCTTATAAAACGAACTGCCCTCTACCGCTGCCTTCACATATTCCCAATTTTCATCTTCCTCAAAATACGAATCTTCGAATGTATGCTGAACATAAAACAACCAGACACCAGCAATCCCAGAAACCATAAAAATCGTTCCTTGTACAATTAAAAATGACTGCCATCCGATTGCCCAACATAAAACTGCCGCCAGGCCAACAATTCCAAGATTGGTTATATATGTGTTGAGACGTTCATTTTTTCTTGCCTTTTTTCGGTTAAAACGATTTTCAATTAAAAATACAAAAATAGGTCCTAAAATAAACATCACAAAAGGATTTCGGTAAATTCTGTAGCAAAGACGCTTCCATGTAGATGCTTCCATGTATTCTTCAACCGTCATTACCCAGATATCACCTGTACCGCGTTTATCTAGATTTGAACTTGTTGCATGGTGGACAGAATGGTCATGTCCCCATTTACTATAAGGAAATAATGTTAAAATCCCAAAAAAGGTACCAGTGACTTTATTCGCCTTACGATTTTTAAAGAATGAATGGTGACAACAGTCATGGAAAATGATAAACATCCGAACAAGAAATCCTGCTGCAATAACACTAATAACAAATGTCAATATATAGGAAATATTTAATGAATAATAGGCAAGAACCCATAATCCAAGATAAGGAATTAATGTGTTGAAAAGCTGAAACAGACTTGCTTTAAAATTTGAATTTTCAAATGGTGCAACTTGTTTTCGTAAGCTTCGTTGATCTAATTTGTTCATTTAATCCATTCCTTTCTTAATTCTCATTTCATATTTTAATCAGATTTTCAAAATTTAATGAGGAATTATATGCTGACAAATCGCCAACAGTTGTCTACATTTTTAATGTTATAGGAGAAAAAAGATTTACACTAGACATAGGTGTCATATGAATTACATGATAAATGTCATATATCGTATTGAAAATTTAAAATACACAAAAAATTAACATTATAAATAGGCTAAAATGAATTTTTTATGCTATACTTAAAAAACAGAATATTTAAACTAGACGAATAAAACTATTTAAAGAAGGAGGAAACTTATGTACAAATTAAAGGATAAAGAGAGGATTTTCATTTATACAGGTCCAGATGGTTCAGGTCGAAAGACATTAGGTAAGATGGTCGCTACAGCATTTGATATGCAAACTGTTCCCTCATTCACAACTCGAAGCCCCCGCCCTTTTGAAAACAACGGAGAAGATTACCACTTTGTAAGTAAAGAAACCTTTCAGCAAATGATGCAGCAAAATGAATTTTTAGAGAGTGTCGAAATCGATGGACATTTTTATGGAATACGTGAAGTTGACATTGTAAATATTTTTAAGAAGCAAAAGGTAGTTTACTTAACGCTAAATCCAGAAGGTGCCGATCTTTTGAAGCAAATGTATGGTGATAAAGCGATCCGAATTTTTGTCTATGCTGATCGTGATACCGTACACGAACGACAGATGGAACGTGGGGATAGTGCTGAGGACATTGAAAGGCATATGAACCATTATGATGAAACAATGGCTTATAAGACTTCCTGTGAGCATGTATATGAAAATTATGACCTGCCCCAGGTTTCATACCAGATTAGTGAAATGATTGAAACCTATTTGGATAGACAGTTAATCGCAGATGATTATTAAAACATAAAGCCCTAAAAAGGATTGACCTTTTTAGGGCATTTCATTTTAGAGGCTATTGAAAGCTTCCGTTAGTACTGGAACTACTTGTTTCTTACGAGAAACAACACCCTTTAATTCCGCTGTTTTGTTTTCAAGTGTTACATTAAATGCTTGTTCCACAGCTTCGGTTTTTGCACCAACTGCAAAGCCGACAGAGTCATTGTTTAAAATGTCTGTAATGACAAGTAAGAATAAATCAAGTCCGTTATCATTGATTTGTTGATTCATTACTTCTTCAAGTTCACTTTTCCTTGCAAGGACATCCTGTGGGTCAACTACGTTAACCTGAGCAATTTGAACTTTGTTACCATTCATTGAGAATTCTTTAGAATCTAAAGAAACTAATTGTACCGCAGACTTGTCACTTACATTTGCACCAGCTTTTAACATTTCAAGTCCGTAGCTATCTGCGTCTACACCAGCAATTTCAGCCAATTCACGAGCAGATTGAACATCTTCCTCAGTACAAGTTGGCGATTTGAATAATAGTGAATCAGAGATGATTGCTGAAAGCATTAAACCAGCAGTTTCTTTTGTGATTTCAACATTGTTTTCTTTATAAAGCTTGTTAAGAATTGTTGCTGTACATCCAACAGGCTCTACACGGAAATACAATGGATCACTCGTTTCAAAGTTTGCAACACGGTGATGGTCGATTACTTCTTTGATTTTAACATTTTCAAGCCCGTCTGCACTTTGTTGACGTTCATTGTGGTCAACTAAAATAACGGACCCGACTTCATTTGCTACATTATCCACTAAACGTGGTGCTTCCGCTTTAAAATAATCCAGGGCATATTGTGTTTCACTGTTTATTTCACCTAAGCGAACTGGTTCAGCATCAACCCCAAGCTTCTTTTTAAGTTCTGCATATGCAATTGCTGAACAAATTGTATCAGTATCTGGGTTCTTATGACCAAAAACAAGTACTTTTTCCATTTTGCATGACTCCTTATTGCTTAATATGTATGATGTACTCTCTCATTTTACACAAACATCCCTTAAGGATAAAGAATTTTGGACCTATTTATTCATTTTCTTCATCTAAATGTGTTTTGCAAAATTCATTAACGGCGATTTCTTCATTTTCCTCAAGTTCAAAATCAAGCACTTTTTTATTATTTTTTTCATAAAAATAATATTGGGCAATTCGCGCACCCTTACTATCAACCGCATAAATTACTTTTAGTTCAATTCCATTTTCAGAATATAATTCATCATCCTCTGGAACCTCGATATCCAAAAAGAACTCGTAGCGGTCACCCTCTAAAATTCCTGTTGGATCCTTTAGTTTTTCAACCGAATATCCGGTAATATTCATTGTTACATTGCCACCCTTCCAATACGATTAACTCCGTAACTATTATACACATTCTTTCCATAAGAGTGAAAAATTTTCCTGTTTTGCGCCCAAATTAAGATTCGTACACTATTTAACTCATAGGACATCCTTTGTTTAAATAAAATAATAATACATCCCAATAAAAAAAGCTTAATGCTTCCGCTTATCGGCAACAAGCATTAAACGAGCGATGACAAAAGGTGCTATATACCTTCCGAAGCGATTGGCTTAGACCAGAGAGCTGCTGGCGCATGGAGCCAAACAATCAAAAAGGAGTTGTGGACAAATGGTAATAATGAATAAAATCGCCTTATTTTTTGTGATAGTATACTCAGGTATTATCTTTATGAATACGTATTTAGGGGAATCTGAACGAGTACAATCGAATGTTGTCATTTTTGTCTTGAATGGATTTGCCTATATTGTATCTGCCATGGACATAGAAAGAGAAAAACAATTGCTTGTTGATAATCAATCAATCGCATGAAAAACGACCGCTTCGTGTTAAAGCGGCCGTTTTTTCATTTATCACGAATGAACGGGCAGTAATACCCCACATTAAAACATTAGTGTATACAATGTAGTTTAGTGGGGATGACTGCCCTAAAAGCCCGATTGGTTCAACTAACAATCAGTGGGGATGCAGACCCCCACTGATTGAAGTTTCACTTTATGAAAGTAATGCACGGTCATTAGTCATTTTTGCGCCTCTGATTCGTTGGAACTCATTTAGCAATTGATCAACAGTCAAATTCGCTTTTTCCTGTTCATCAACCTCTAAAATAATTTGTCCCTTATCCATCATGATTAGCCGGTTTCCTAAATCAAGAGCCTGTTGCATATTGTGAGTGACCATTAAAGTTGTAAGATTGTATTTTTTTACGATATCTTTTGTTAAATTTGTAATCAATTCTGCACGAGCTGGATCAAGTGCTGCCGTATGTTCATCAAGTAACAAAATTGATGGTTCAGTAAAGGTAGCCATAAGAAGTGACAATGCTTGCCGTTCTCCCCCTGATAACAAGCCTACTTTAGCAGATAGCCGATTTTCTAATCCTAGGTTAAGGGATTCTAAAACTTCTCTAAAGTAGTCCTTTCGTCTTTTTGTTACTCCTTTACGTAAACTACGCGTTTTATTACGGGAATATGCCATTGCAAGATTCTCTTCAATCGTCATATTCGGTGCAGTTCCAGCCATTGGATCCTGGAATACACGTCCAATAAGTTTAGCTCGTTTATGTTCAGGTAAAAATGTAACATCCTTCCCTGTAATTTCAACCGAACCTGCATCTGGAATCAACACACCTGAGATCACATTCATTAACGTCGATTTACCGGCACCATTACTACCGATTACTGTAACAAAATCGCCTTCGTTTAATTGCAAATTTGTCCAATCAAGGGCAATTTTTTCATCTGGAGTACCTTCATTGAAGATTTTATGAATTTGATTTAAGTGTAGCACTCGCCTCACCCTTTCTTTCTGAAGGTACGCCGTTCATTTGAACAAGTTGTTTTTGTCGTTTTGCTCGTCTATTTTTCTCTTTTGTTCCTTCAAGAATTTTAGGAAGGACTAGCGCAATTATCACGATGATTGCTGTAATTAATTTCATATCTCCGGGTTGTAGGAACTCAACACGTAATGCAAGTGAAACGACAATCCGATAAATGATTGCTCCACCAATAACGGCAATTGTTGCTCTAGCAATCGTTTTGGCACCAAATATCGCTTCACCGATAATAACAGAAGCTAAGCCAATCACAATCATCCCAATCCCCATACCAACATCGGCAAATCCACCTTGTTGAGCAATAAGAGATCCTGAAAATGCTACAAGTGCATTTGATATACCTAATCCAAGGATTGTCATAAGGTTTGTGTTAGCTGAAAAACTGGAAATCATTTTTTTATTGTCACCAGTTGCTCGAACTGCAAGACCAATTTCTGTTCTTAGGAAAAGATCGATTAATAATTTAATTACAAACGTAACAACAATCATAAAAAGCAGGATGCCCCATGTTTTAGGCAGGCTACCACCTAAGCCAATTGCCGAAACAAAAGAATTGAAAAAGGAATCTATTCCTGATGAAGCAGATACACCAGATACGTTTGTAAATGTTGTATCAATATTTAATAATGAAACATTAGATTTTCCCATAATACGTAGATTGATTGAATAGAGGGCGATCATCATCAAAATACCAGATAGTAATGCATTAATTTTACCAACCGTGTGTAGTAATCCTGTGATACTGCCTGCAATAAATCCGGCAACAAGTGCTAGAAGCGTTGCGATAAAAGGATTTACCCCATTTGTAATCAAAATGGCGGAAACAGCAGCTCCTGTAACGAAGCTGCCGTCAACCGTCAAGTCCGGAAAATCTAGTATACGGAAGGACAGGTACACACCAATTGCCATGATTGCATAGATGATTCCTGATTCAAATGCCCCAAATAACGCTGTAAACATGTTGAATCATCCTTTCTTTTATTCCCCTTCGTAGATGTTAGCAATTTTCTCCCATTCAGGTTTAATTTCGATTCCTTGTTCTTCCGCTGCTTTTTTGTTTATAACAAGCTGTAGGCTATTTGGAAGTTCAACTGGAATTTCAGAAGCTTTCTTCTCACCTTTTAAAATTGCTGCAGCCATAAGCCCTGATTGGTATCCAATATCATAGTATTCAAATCCACTTGCAGCAAATCCACCAGCTTTCATTGAGTCGAGTTCGCCGACGAATAAAGGAATATCCTTTTCATTTGCAACCGCAATGATTGAATCTAATGCTTGAACTGCAGTGTTATCCGTTGGAATATAGATTGCATCTACTCGACCAACTAAGCTTTCCGCTGCTTGCTTTACTTCAGCAGTTGTAGAAACTGAAACTTCAACTAACTCTGCACCATCTTGTTCAGCAAATTCTTTTACTTGCTCAACCTGAACAACTGAGTTTTGTTCACCAGAATTGTAGATTACACCTATCTTTTTCGCTCCCATTTCTTGCGTAATAAAGTTGATTGTTGTTTTTGTAGCATCTGGGTGGTTATCAGTTGTACCTGTAATATTAGCACCTGGTTTATCAAATGCTTCAACTAGTTTAGCACCAACTGGGTCTGTTACAGATGTGAAAATGATTGGAATTTCACTTGTTGCATTGAGTGCAGCCATTGCACTAGGTGTTGCGTTCGCAAAGATTAAGTCAACTTTGTCACCAACCAGTTTTTGTGCAATTGTTGCTGTGTTGCTTTGTTCACCTTGCGCATTTTCTAAGAAAATCTTTAAATTTTCGCCTTCTTTAAAGCCTTGATCTTCTAATGCCTTTTTAAAGCCTTCTGTCGCAGCATCTAATGAAGTATGTGGCGCATATTGTGTAATACCAACTACCACTTGCTCCTTTTCGCTGCTTTTACCAGCATCACCTGAAGTGTTATCTGACGTACCACAACCAGCTAAAGCTAGGAAACCAGCTAATACCACTCCTACAATTTTACTTGAACCCTTCATGATAATCCCCCTTAATATCCTTTACTCTTTTTGCTTATTCTAGTATTTTATTACTTTACTAAAATAATAATTTCCACACGTTTAACTTTAATGCACGAAAGCGAAAAAGCGTTAACGCGTGCCATTGTTTAATCGTAATATTACCATCCTAGGCGCTTTGCGTCAATTATTTTCTGAACATTTTACAATTTCAAGTAATATTTTTTTCATAAAGTAAAATAAGATTTTTTGTTTTCCTGTGATAATACGTTTTAATTTATTTCAGTTAACAAAGAATAAAACAATATGAAGTTTGTAATGGAGGTATTTGATTGAAGCAATCTGAACAATGGTCTTCTAAAATTAGCTTTATTTTAGCGGCAGCAGGATCTGCTATCGGATTAGGGGCAATTTGGAAATTCCCTTATGTGGCAGGGACAAGTGGTGGCGGCATTTTTTTTATCATTTTTCTTTTTTTCACACTGTTAATTGGTTTGCCACTTTTATTAGCTGAATTTGTAATAGGTAGAACGACACAAAAAAACGCAATAAACTCTTTTAAAGAGTTAGCTCCCAATACAAGTTGGCACATCATTGGGCGTCTAGGTTTTTTTACAAATGCAATCTTACTCTCTTTTTATAGTGTCGTGGGCGGCTGGATTTTAATTTATTTGGTAAGCGGAACTATTGGAAAATTGAATGGATTGACTAAACATGAGTATGCTGCGTATTTCGGGGAAACGATTGCAAACCCATTTCTTGTTGTGATAGCACAACTCGTATTTATCTTAATTACTGTTATTGTAGTTGCAAAAGGAGTCCAAGCAGGGATTGAAAAAGCAAATAAATGGATGATGCCTGCCCTTTTCATCATTTTTATAGTAATTATCATTCGCTCGGTTACACTTGAGAACTCACTTGAGGGAATCTTGTTTATTCTAAAGCCAGCCTTTTCATCTTTAACCTCTGACACAATTTTGTTTGCCTTAGGTCAATCCTTTTTCGCACTTAGTGTTGGTGCTTGTACAATGTTAACCTATAGCTCCTATCTCTCGAAAAAGGAAAACCTAGTTCAGTCAGCGTTTTCAATTGTGTTCTTAAATATTCTTGTTACTCTTTTGGCGGGTTTGGCCATTTTTCCGGCTGTTTTTGCATTTGGTTTAGAGCCGGACGTGGGACCTGTCCTCTTATTTAATGTATTACCGACAGTATTTAGCAATATGCCATTTGGAATGGTGTTTTTAGTTGCCTTTCTTGTGTTATTTTTATTTGCTACTCTAACCTCAGCATTTTCGATGCTAGAATTAATAGTGGCAATTTTAACAAAAGGTGATGTACAGAAGCGTAAGTTATACACCTGGCTTTCGGGCTTGGTTATCTTTATCGTGGGAGTACCATCAGCACTTTCTTTTGGGGTATTAAGTGATATTCATTTATTAGAAAAATCGATTTTTGACCTAGCTGATTACCTTGTGAGTAATATTCTTTTACCGGTTGGGGCTTTCTTTATTTCCCTATTTGTTTCGTTTAAATTTCCACGGACAACTCTTTATAAGGAAATGCAAATGGGCAGTAGCTTTCCCATTTCTCTATTAAAGGCATGGTTTTTTTTAATTCGGTATGTAGTGCCAGTAGTGATTGTAATTGTCTTCTTGGATAGTTTGGGGGTCATTTAAAAAAGGGTGTTCCAGTTAATCTCTTGGAACACCCTTTTCCTTTATAATCAGTGTCAATCTTTTTCATCTTCATTTTCTACTGGTGGTGAATGTTTAATCACCTTTATTCTCATAATTCGTTTTTCATCCATTTCTATTACTTTAAATGTATGATTTTTGTAGTCAATTTCGGGATGAATATCTCCAGAAGGTATATATCCAAGTTGACCAATCACAAACCCACTTAATGTATCATATTCATCCGTTGGAAAGTCGATTTTCAAAAGAACTTCTACTTCATATAAATTAATCGTTCCAGCCATGGAGTAAGTATTTTCATCAAGCTGGATGTAATCCTCGTCCTCGATTGTGTACTCATCGTATTCGTCAAAAATATTCCCGACGATTTCTTCGATCAAATCCTCAATTGTGACAATTCCATCCGTTCCACCATATTCATCAATAACAATAGCCATATGGATATTGTTTTTTTGCATTTCCTTAAACAATTCATTTGTATGCTTTGATTCTAAAACAAAATAAGGATCTCTTAGTAGGTCTTTTAAGTTAAAAGAAGTATCACTACAATCATCAACGAATTTAATTAATTCTTTTGAATGTAAGATGCCAACAATCTGGTCAATACTTTCATTATAAACCGGAAAGCGTGTGTATTTTTCTACTTTTACGAGATGAATAATTTCTTTTAATGTGTAGTCAAGTGGGATTGCAATAATATTAGTTCGATGGGTCATAATGTCTGATACAGTTTTATTATCAAATTCAAAAATATTATTAATCATAAATTTTTCTGATTCTTGTATGGTGCCTCTTTCTTTACCTACATCAACCATCATTCGAATTTCTTCTTCTGTTACATTTTCATCATCGGCATTAGGGTCGACGCCAAACAAACGCACAAGTCCGTTCGTTGATAATGTTAGTAGCTTAACAAAAGGTGATGTTACTTTTGAAAGAATAGTTAACGGCCTTGCGGCAATTAATGAGATTTCTTCTGCTTTTTGTAATGCTAGCCTTTTCGGTACTAGTTCCCCTATTACTAATGTGAAATAGGATAAAATAAGCGTAATGATAATCACTGAGATGGAATCAATAATACCCGGTGCAACTGGGACACCTATTTCAATAAGCCAGTTTGTTAAGTAAGTAGCAAAGCTTCCAGCTGCAAAGGCACTGGCTAGAAAACCAGCTAAAGTGATTCCAATTTGAATTGTGGCTAAAAATCTACTGGGATTCGATAGAAGCCTATGTAATAAAATTGCTTTTTTATCTCCACTGTCGGCCATTATTTTTACTTTATTATCATTTAATGAAACCATTGCCATTTCAGAAGCTGCAAAAAATGAATTCAGTAAAATCAAAACGACAAGGATTAAAATCTCAACTACCATGTTGAATACCTCCAATGATCAAAAGAAACGAACATTATTTTATTAAATTCCCCTTCTATTCTATCCATTATGCTTATTTTACTATGAGATATAAAATCATGCGAAATTCATGCTTAAAAATTCTTCTTTTTATGTTGACATTAACAGGAATCGGCTCTATAATTTATCTTAAGATACGATATCTTGAATTTAAGATATACGATATTAAAATAATTTTATGGGGGAATTAAAATGGCAAATACAAAATGGGCAGTAGATGCATCACACAGTAGTATTGATTTTTCAGTAAAACACATGATGATTGCAAAAGTAAAAGGTTCTTTTGAAAATTTTGAAGCAACAATTGAAGCAGATCCAGCGGACTTAACAACTGCTAATATTGAATTCAAAGTAGACCTTACAAGTATTAACACAAAGAATGCAGATCGTGACAACCACCTTCGTTCTGGTGATTTCTTTGATGTCGAAAACCATCCAACAATGACTTTCAAATCAACTTCTATCGTAAAAACAGATGATGGTGAATACGATTTAACTGGTGATTTAACAATTCGTGGTACGACAAAAACAGAAACCTTCAAAGTTGTATTTGAAGGTGCAGGTAAAGATCCTTGGGGAAATGAAAAAGCTGGCTTCAGTGCAACAGGTAGCCTAAATCGTAGTGACTATGGCTTAGTATGGAATGCAGCACTTGAAACTGGTGGCGTTCTCGTTGGAGATCAAGTGAAAATTTCACTTGAAATCGAAGCTGGAAAAGCTGAATAATACAAAGCAAAAAGCAGGCCATAGTGCCTGCTTTTTAATATTGATATAATAATGTAACGATTTTATCTTCGATTGGTTTTCCATGAGCGTCATTCATTAGATTATTTAATAGGATAGAATAGATTAGGTCTTCCCCACTCCTTGTTTTTATATATCCCGATAATGAACTCACAGTTGTAATCGTTCCTGTTTTCGCCTGAATCTTCCCAGCCATTTCTGGATTTTTCAAACGATATCGTAATGACCCACCAATAAGCCGTTCACTGTTTCCTGCAACCGGTAACGAGTGTAAAAACGTCGGAAACCAAGTTTGGTTTTGAGCGGAATAGAGAAGCTTTGAGATGTCGTTAGCAGATACCAGGTTCACGTGTGAAATTCCTGAGCCATCCCTAATCACCATACTACTTGGGTCCACACCGATTTTTCGAAGCTCTTCTTTAACGACATTAATCCCTTTTTCCCAGCTACCATCTCCATAACGGACACGTCCCATCTCCTTTACTAATGTTTCACCATGCCCGTTGTTGCTTAGCTTCATAAACGAAACTAGGAGTTCATTAAGTGGAATGGATGTATCAGTTGTAAGTAATGTAGCGTTATCAGGTGTTTTAGCTATCCCTTCCGTTCCGGTTACATGGATCCCTTGTTTAGCTAATGATTGCTTAAATACATCCAGCGCATAGCCAGTAGGCTCCCAAACAGTCATCCATTCTTGAATAGGTATCGCATTAACCGGGATTGTTCCTTCAATCGTTATGACATTCTCACCATGCTCACGAATGATTTCTATGTCCTTTTTTTCTTCTTTTCGAACTGTTTTAGCATTATTGATGACTTTTACGTAATTGCTGGTTGGTTGCAGAGAAATTTCAGCTTTTTCCCCCGCTTTCTTTCCTGGTGATACTTCCACAATTAATGTGCTGGAATCATAATCCTTATTCGGGGAAAGTGTTAATCCTGAAACAGCCGAACCATAATAATAAGTTTCATCGCTCCATGTTAAATCAATTGAATAGCGCTCTTCGTCATACCAGGTATCATCAGCAATTACATTTCCAAAAATCACCTCGACTCCCGACTGCTTTATTTTTTTTGCGAGTACATCCAAATCTTCCTGAAGCAAAGTGGGATCTCCTTTTCCCTTCAGATAAAGATTTCCTGTTAGTTTATTTCCATCAAGTTTTCCATCAGTAAGTATTTCCGTTGAAAACTGAAAATTTTCACCCAGGGCTGATAAAGCTGTTGCAGCCGTTATAAGCTTTAAATTGGAGGCAGGTCTAAGCCTGACATCTCCAGCGTGTTGATACAGGATTTCCCCGCTTTTTGCTGACCTAACGCTTATTCCGGCAATTGCTCCTTTTAAGTTCGGTTCATTCATGACGAGCTGATTTAGTTGCGCAAACACTTGATTTTGGTTCGAATTTGCATTTGCTTTTTCATGTTGTGGGTGGATGGATGGCATGAATGTAATTACAAACAATAGAATCGCTGCTAGTAAATATTTTCGAGATCGAATAATTGGTCTCCCCCTCTTCTAGTACTTTTGTACAAGTTTGGAACTATTACCATATTTTATACAAAATTGAGCGTAATATGAAGAGCGAATCTAATTTAAGCCAACAAAAAAAGCATCCCAGAAGAGATGCTTTTGCACATTTATAAAATTCCATAGTAAAAGAGAGCAATAACGGCTGCTAGCACGATGCGGTAAATCGCAAAAGGTAATAGCTTGATTTTATCAATTAAGCGTAAGAAGAATCGAATTGAGATTAATGCAAATACAAATGCACTAATGAATCCCGCAATAAATATAGGAAGTGCGTTCATATCAAAATACTCAAGGTTTTTTAGTAGTGAGATTCCACTTGCTCCTGCCATAATCGGTACGGCCATGATAAATGTAAAATCTGCTGCTGCTCTATGGCTTAATCCCACAAGTACACCACCTGAAATGGTTGATCCTGAACGTGAAAATCCTGGCCATAGTGAAAAACATTGAATCAGCCCTACAGTTAATGCTTGTTTGTACGTAATTTCATCCACTGTTTGTGTATTCGGGTGTTTAGCACTATAACGGTCAGCAGCAATCATTAAAAATGCACCAACTACTAAACCGATCAATACGTACTTCGTATCAAATAAATAATTATCAATTGTGTCTTCAAATAACACACCCAAAACACCAGCTGGAATTAATCCAACAATAATGTGAGTCAAACGTAAATGCTTTGCCCCAACTGGAACAATTTTATTTTTTCGATTAAGTCCTAATAAGTCGATAAACCGGTCTTTAAAGACAACAACAACGGCTAAAATAGAGCCAAGTTGGATAACAACCTTAAATGTATTTGCCGGATACTTTCCAAGAAACTCCTCTGTTTTTAGCCACATATCGTCAACAATAATCATATGACCTGTAGAGGAAACTGGCGCAAATTCTGTTAAACCCTCAACCAACCCTAAAATAATCGCTTTTATAATTTCAATAATTTCCATCAGATATAATATACTCCTTTTTTAAAGATGTCTAGCTCCAGGTGCCTGGTCTAAGCCAATAACTTCGGAAGGTAAATGGCACCTTCTGTCAGCAGTCGTCTTATGCTTGACTTGCACAGGACAAGGAAAGCTTCAACAGCATGATCCTCGCACGAAGAAAATGCATAGCATTTTCGAGGAAGTGCTGATATCGACGTTTGCCACAGGACGTGGCGGTAGTTAATCGATGATCCTCAATCCGGGCACCTTGCGCCTCTCTCATTATCTCGTTTTTGATCTTCTTTTGGTAAAAAATACAACAAGAAATCCAATTCCCGCTAATGCAATTAATGCATACGTAATATTGGAGTATATGTCCATGTAATGAACAATTGTATCCCAAGATTCACCAAAAGCAGCTCCTAGCATTACAAGAATCACATTCCAGATTAATGTACCGAGAGTTGTAAATAAAATGAACATCCAAAAATTCATATTGGACATCCCGGCTGGAATGGAGATCAAGCTTCTAATTAAAGGAATCATGCGGCAGAAAAATACAGTCCAATATCCATATTTATCAAACCAAGCATCTGCTTTATGAATATCCTCTTTTGTGATTCTTAAAATGCGCCCAAAACGGTCAACAATTTTCTCCAATCGCTCTACATCAAGTATGCGGCCAATTGCATATAGAATAATCGCTCCTACAACTGAACCCATTGTTGCAGCGATGATGACGCCTGTCACAGTTAAATTTGTTTTAATAGTCATAAAACCACCTGCAGTTAAAATGACCTCAGATGGTATGGGAGGGAATATATTTTCTAATGCAATTAAGAGAAAAATTCCAAAATACCCAAATTGGTCCATAAAGTCTGTTATCCAGTTTTGCATGTTTACCTCCAAATAAGAAGCTATTATTACTATTTCGATAGCATTCTTATTGTAATCTATGTTTGTCCTACTTTAAAGTATTCCTATAAAATTTTCTATTCGTGTAATTCCAAAACGACTGGGCAATGGTCGCTGCCCATTACGTGCGAGTGGATTTGAGAATCTTTTAAGCGTTCTTTCATTTGTTCGGAAACAATAAAATAATCAATTCTCCATCCAATATTCTTTTCACGCACATTTCGCATATAGCTCCACCATGTATATTGATCGGTCACGTCAGAATAAAAATGTCTGAAGGAATCAACGAAACCAGAGCTGAGTAAATCAGTCATCTTCCCACGTTCTTCATCGGTGAAACCAGAATTTCCTCGATTGGATTTTGCATTTTTTAAATCAAGGTCAGTATGAGCGACATTCAAATCACCGCAAAGGATAATTGGTTTTTTCTCATTTAAACGAATAAGATAATCACGCATCCGGTCTTCCCAATCAAGTCGGAAGTCGAGCCGTGCAAGATCTCTTTGTGAATTCGGTGTGTAAACATTGATTAAATAAAACCCATCAAATTCTAATGTAAGAATACGTCCTTCAGCTTCTTCATTCTCATCACCTACACCATAAGAAACTGAAAGAGGTTTATGTTTTGTAAAAACAGCCGTTCCCGAATAGCCCTTCTTAAGCGCATAGTTCCAATATTGATGATAGCCCTTTAGGTCTAGTTCAATTTGACCCTCCTGGAGCTTTGTTTCCTGCACACAAAAGATATCAGCATCGATTTCATGAAAATAATCTAAAAATCCTTTTTTGACACATGCCCTTAATCCATTTACATTCCAAGATACAAGTTTCATAATCTTAAAGCTTCCTCTCTATGTTACTCCTCATATATCATTTTTCTAGTCATGCCGCCGTCAACAACAAGATTAATTCCAGTAACAAAATTATTTTTCGGATCCGTCAAGTACAGACAAGCATTTGCAATATCATCTGGTTTTCCGACTCGTTTTGAAAAATGCTGCCAGTGATCGACTTCACGAAGCTCCTCATAGTTACTAGTTTCAATCCAGCCTGGTGAAATCGCATTTACTGTAATCTGATATTCCGCTAATGATGCTGCAAGAGCATGAGTAATCGCAACGATTCCGCCCTTTGTTGCAGCATAGCCTTCTGAATGGGGTTCAGACATGATCGCCCTTGTTGAGGCAATATTGATAATTGAGCCGCCAGATTTCTTCATATATTTGGCAGTCTCTCTCGAACACAAGAAGACACTACGCAAATTTGTATTTATGACATCATCCCATTCGTCAATGGTTACATCGAATGGTGATTTAAATAGATTTTTACCTGCGTTGTTTATTAAAATATCAATTTTACCATAAGTTTGATAGGTTTGGTTTACCAAATGGAGGATATCCTGTTCGTTTCTTACATCTGTTTTCATAAAAATGGCTTCCGCACCTTGTTCGTTAAGTTTTCTAGAAAGCTCAATTCCAGCTTCAGCATCCATATCTGCCAATACTACTTTTGCCCCCATTTCTGCATAAGCTTTTGCAATACCCTTTCCAATTCCATTTGCTGCTCCAGTTACAATTACCACACGAGTCATTTTCCTCACCAACCTATGATAGTAGTTTAATTCTTCCTTTCCCATTATAATCGACGAAACAAATTTGGCAAAATAAAACAGAGATTCATTGCTTCTAAGAATGATAAAATGACCTATGGGAGTGAGAACACACATGGGAAAAAAGATAATTGTGTTTCTATTATTGTTATGTAATCTTCCGATTTTATTAAGCTTAGATCCAACTACGTATGATCCTTCTTACTATTCGAAATATGAATCTCCAGAGGGGATTCTTTTCTTAAGTTACTCCGAAAACTGGAATAAGCCACAATTAGAAGATTTATATAGAGAATTAATAAAAAATAAACACGGTGAGGAAATTAATCTATTGCAGGAAGTTCGAGTTATGGCTGGTTCATCACCTTCAAATAATATGATTACTGGAATCTATCATCCTTTCATTAGTAGCATTACCCTTTATAAGGGAAACGAACATTCTACTGCAAGAGAATATCGCGACACATTGTCACATGAATATGGACATCATTTTACCTATTATTATTTTCCATCCCACCATTTTCCCTTTTCTAAATGGGCGAAGCTAAGAGGGCTAGATCATATGCCTATTAACTGGAATTCGTTTTTAAATTACTCCATTTCTGCACATGAATGGCATCCACAGGAAATTTTTGCGGATGATTATGTGGTGTTATACGGGGCAGTTGATAAATCAGAGCGAGACGATGTCTATACAAACGAAGCTTTCTATAAGCGGACACAGCATGAAAACCAGAAACTTGATAATGTGCTAGGGAATGAAGAACTACAACAATTTATTGAGCGAGAAACAGGAATAAAAATTGATAGTAACCGGAAACTGAAAACACCTGAACTTACAACTATTACTGACGAAAGTCTGACTTTTTCAGTGGAGAAAAAGAAGGATATTGCTTATCGGTTAAATCTCGGAGACTATGAATTATATGAAATTACCGAGGACCAAAGTGGTCTAATCACTTTTTCAGATATCATTTTCCCTGAAAATGCTGTTGTTTCACTGGATATTCTTGATTTAAATACGTCCATTGGGTATCGGATAGAGGATATCCGACTACATTTGGAGGATTTAATAGAAAATTAACCGCGTTTCATTATATAATAAAATTATGATGTTAAAGCTTATTCTAAAAGAGTGTCTCCAGAATAAACTTCTAGCCTCTGGCGGTTGCCTCAGATTTTTCAAAGGAATTTACCAAGAATATGATCAAAGACTAAGAATGCCACTTCCTGTGGCAACGTCTTTGTGACCCACATCGTGTTGGCCTAAAAAAATCTGGGCGCAAATATGCCATGGCGTAATTGATTGAAAGGCGGTAATGACGATTCCGACACCGAGTATGGAAGATTATTTAGAAAAAATTTATTTATCTATTCAGCAAAAAGGCTACGCTCGAAGCGTAGATATTGCTTCTTCTTTAAATGTCCTCCCTTCTTCCGTCACAAAGATGATGCAAAAATTGGACGAAGAAGGCTTTGGAATATACGAAAAATATAGAGGCTTTGTGCTCACCGACAAAGGTACAACTGTCGCAAAAAAACTAGTTGAAAAGCATGAAATGCTAGAAGACTTTTTAAAAATGATTGGTGTGCAAGATAAAAATATTTATGAAGAAGTAGAAAAACTTGAGCATTATATCAGTAAGGAAACCTCTCTTTGCTTATCGACCTTAATTGACTTTTTTGAAGAGAATCCTTCTGCTAAAAAGGAATACCTGCAATTTCGAAAAGACAAGATGTAAAAAGCTCAGGGGGCTGCCTGGGCTTTTTTATTTTAATTCTAAGTTAATTACTTCATCCAAATAAGTTGTGCTTTGGTACCCGGTTATTTGGAGCCATTCAGGAATAATTTCTTCATCCGAAACTTCATTATGAACCTCGATTACTATTTTCGTGATGTAATGGCGTGGTTTCTCAACTTTAGTTAGATTCGCGAAATAATCATATTCTTCCCGATTATATATTTTTCCATTGCGTTCAACCATTACACCTTCAATATCCATAGCCCCCATTGAAAAAGCTGAAGATTCATTTTGACCGAGGATATCAAACTGGATAGATTCAAATTTTCGTCCTTCACTCATTTCAGCTGACAGTTCGATTCGCGTAGGTTTGCCTAACTCAACATTATCAATTGAAATTTCACTACCCAGATATTCAAAAGTTTGTGGTAGCGGTTGGTTCATATCAATACCTACATTGTAAAAATCATTTTGATAAGATGACATAGAATTTAAACGAACAAGAATCTCTTTTGGATCATCAAAATATAAAGAATCAAAAAAGGAGTTAAACATGTCAAACTCTCCTGTACTGCTAGGTACTGGATAATAATATCCAAATGAAGCTGGTTTTGCTGTTTTATCGTTTGTTTCAATTCCTTCAAAAATTAGTTCATTAATATATTTATCATTCGTATTCGGCTCAAAATGATATTGAAGGGCTGTTAAAGTAGGAGCCAAAATTACCTTCTCAAACACTATTGGCACTCCATCCACTGTAATCTTTCCGCTCACAGGATGCTCAATAGAGACTTGCTTTTTAACTGGAATTTCGAAGTTCCATTCCCCTGAAATTAAATTAGAATCACTATTGTAATCCATCCATAATGGTTTTTCTGGGTCCTCCCCAATTTTTTGAAGTCTTGAAATGTTTAGCTTTAATGTTTGGACTTCTGATTGAACTGGGGATAAACCAAGTGTCCCTTTAAAAACAGAACCATGACCTTCTAAAGGCTGGACTGGTAGTTGGTTGATTGGGAAGGCTTGTTGTTCGAAGGTTTTAATTTCATCCTCAAATGAAATACCTTCCCAAAAATTAATACCATATTGCTCTACTTCTTCAAGATTCTCAACCTCATAATAAATCAAGGTTTGAAATTCATCAGCAATCGCACTTTTTATCGTTATTTTTATTCCATTGGATTCTTGAACAAGATTAAGCGGTTCTCCAATGCCACTTTTTAAAAACGCGAGTAACTGCTCATCCTCTTTGTCTTGCCAATCTAGCCAGGAATAATATAAATAATTAAAGCCATTTGTGACATATCCTATTAATAGTAGTAAAAAGAGTGAAGTAGCGACTCCAACACCAATGGTAGTTCGTTTCTTCTTCTTTTTTCTTTTTTCCTCCTCTATTTTCTTTAATTTTGTGATTACTTCATTCAAAAACGCTTCCGGAACTTCGGTTGCTTCGGTATCATCGATGAGAGAGTATATCGTATTCTGAAAGGCTGCTAGACTATTTTGGCAGCTTCTACATGTATGTAAATGTATTTCAAGTTCAATTTTTTCTTGTCGATTTAATGTTCGATTTAAATAATCAATAAATGTTTCCAGGTAGTGACCTTCATTAACTCCACTTAAACTCTGAATTCCTTTATGCAAACGTGATTTTACTATTTCAACTGTGATTTCAAGAATTTCGGCAACCTCTTGCTGCGAAAATCCTAATCCATAGGATAAAATGAGAGCATCATCTAAATCTTCTTGAACTCTTTTGTTTTTACATTCCTGTATGAAAAGAGAAATTACCCATTTTTCAAAGTTAGCAATCTTTTTTTGTCTTCCAATGTCAGCTTGAACAGTCAGCATGACTTCGAAAAAAACATCTTGGATTTCTTCAGTATTTTTCAAATATGCCCATGCAAGTTTATATAAACTCTCTTTCCGTTGATCAAACCAATTGATAATGGCCCCAATGTTTTTTTCTCGTACCATTTTTATTAAAACGGGCTCAGTCTCCGCTATTATCACAATGTATGTCTCTCCTCTAAATCAAATATGCCTTGGCATATTTGTGCCCCATTTTTAGGCCCACAGGAGTGGGTCATAAAGACGTTGCCACAGGAAGTGGCGCATTAGTCTTTGAACTTACTGCTCG
>NZ_JBALOP010000013.1:96955-105468 GCF_036962685.1 Bacillus sp. JJ1566
GGAGGCTTTACCTTTATTCGGAAGTGGCTCTCCTGTATAAAGGTAAAAACTTTCCTTTTCTTCAATATTCAACATTTATTGCATGAATCCTTCCTGAAACTTAAAAAAGAACCCCATTATGGAGTTCTACATGACTTGCTTTTTTAACTGACTTGTAAAAAGATTATAGTAATATCCCTTATGCTGGATGAGGGATTCGTGGTTACCTTTTTCAACAATTTCTCCTTCATTCAACACAATAATTTGGTCGGCTCTTTCAATCGTATTCAAACGGTGTGCAATGATAAAGCTTGTCTTCCCTTTCATTAGCCTTTGTAATGCTTCTTGAATTTTCATTTCTGTTACGGTATCAATGCTGCTTGTTGCTTCATCGAGAATTAGAATAGATGGATTTGCAAGAATCGCTCTTGCAATCGAAAGAAGTTGCCTTTGCCCTTGGCTAATCCCACTACCATCCTGTTTTAAAATCGTCTTATATTGATTTGGAAGCTTCATGATAAATGAATGAGCATTTGCTAGTTTCGCGGCTTCAATTACCTCTTGATCTGATGCATCAAGTCTTCCATAGCGAATATTATCCATAATTGACACCTTAAATAAATATGTATCCTGGAGCACAAAGCCCATTTTTTGACGAAGGCTTTCTCTTGTCATCGATGATGTGTTTACCCCATCAATTAAAATTGCGCCAGAATCTGGTTCGTAAAATCGAGACAGTAAATTAATAATTGTTGATTTCCCAGCACCAGTCGGACCGACAAAGGCTACAGATTGACCAGCTTTTACATCAAATGATACATCTTTTATCGTGTTCCCATTCTTCTCATAAGAAAAAGTGACATGATTAAATTCTACTTCTCCGTGAATTTTGGTCATTTTTTTCGCGCTAGTTTCATCCCTCGCTTCGACTTCTTCATCCAAAATATCAAAGACACGCTCTGCACCCGCAATTGCGGATAGTAATGTATTGAATTGGTTGGCTAAGTCATTGAGAGGTCGTGTAAATTGTCTTGAGTACTCAGCAAAAATGACAATCGTTCCGATGGTGATATGCCCTTTCAATGCAAGTATCCCGCCAATCCCCGCAATAATTGCAAAACTTAAGTTATTTAACACGTTCATAAGCTTCGGAATAAAACCAGAATATGCTTGTGCAAAATAACCTGCTTTCTTTAGTTTTCCACTTTTTTCTAAGAATTCGTTCATCACGTGTTCTTCTTGTGAAAAAGTCTTTACAATTCTCTGACCTGATATCGTTTCCTCAATATACCCGTTCAGTTCTCCTAGGTATCGCTGCTGTTCCTTGAACAACTTTCCTGTCCGTTTCGTGATCCATTTTATTCCGATAAACATGACAGGAATAATAATCATCGTTAGTAAGGTAAGTATTGGGCTTAGCCAAAGCATGATTGCCACTGTTCCAACTAACGTCAACAAGCTTGAGAATATTTGAATGACAGATGTATTCAAGGTTGAGCTTACATTTTCAATATCGTTCGTAATTCTACTCATGAGTTCCCCATGTTGCCGTTTATCAAAAAAGTGAATTGGCAAACGATGTAATTGTTCAAAAAGCTCCGTCCTCATGGAAAATACTGTGTTTTGTGCAATGCCCACCATCCAAAAATTTTGATACCATAATGCCAAGGAATGCAGGATATAGACAACTACTAATCCGAGTAAAAGAATGACGATTCCTGTATGATCCTTTGTAACGATATATTCGTCGATGCCTTTTCCTAGCAAAAACGGACCAAGAAGGCCAAGCACTGAACTCGCCACTACCATCGCAAGTACGGCAATTAATAATTTATGATTGACAGCAAGGTAGGACCAAATTCTTTTAATAGTTCCGATTCGATCTTTTGCTTGTTGAGGTTTATTCCCATGATTTTGTTTAGAACGGTTCATTCGCGTTGACATGATCTTGGCCCCCTTTTGCGAACTGAGTTTCATAAACCTTTTGATAAAAAGGCAAGGAATCTAAAAGCTCTTCATGACTTCCTTCGGCAAGTAATTTTCCATCTTCCATCAGTAAAATCGTATCGGTTGCCATTGCTGTGTAGATTTTTGAAGTAATAATTAAGGTAGTACATTTGTAGTTTTTTAATTCTGCTAATAAATTAGCTTCTGTCTTTAGATCGAGCGCGCTTGTACTGTCATCCAATAACAAAATTTTCGGGTTGCGAACAAGCGCTCTGGCAATTGAAATTCTTTGTTTTTGCCCACCTGATAGGTTCACCCCTTTTTGGCCAATGACAGTATCATATTGTAATGAAAGCTTTACAATCGTTTCATGAATTTGGGCTCGCTTTGCAGCAATGATGATTTCCTCCATTGTCGCTTCCTGTTTTCCCCAGCGAATATTATCCTTAATCGTTCCAGTAAACAATAACGCTTCCTGTGGAACATAGCCGATTTGTTTTCTTAATTCATAAAGCTTTCGATCCTTCACATCAACGGTGTCAATCTGAACACTTCCGTGAACAACATCATATAATCGTGGAATTAATTGAAATAAAGACGTTTTACCTGAGCCTGTCGCACCTAGAATCGCAACAGTTTCACCTGGTTGAATCGTAAACGAGATATCCTGTAAAACTAACGCATTCGTTCCTGGATACTTGAAATCAACATGTGAAAAGACAATGCTCCCGTTTGCATGTGGGACAGTTTTTAGATTGTGATTTGATTCTCCTAAATCTACCACCGTATCTAATACATCAACAAGACGATCTGATGAAGCTTTTGCTCTTGAGAAATGCATTATGATCCAAGAAAATACACCAAGCGCCCCAGTAATTCGAGTCGTATAATTGATAACCGCAACAACTTCCCCAACCTGTACGTTGCCTGAGCTAACATCAATACTACCAAACCAAAGAATAGCGATGATACTTCCATTCATTAAAAGTAATAGTACGGGCATCGTCAATTCGATGAGACGAAGTGAAGTGATTGTTCGGTCTTTTAAGTCCTCATTGGCATGAAAGAAACGTTTTGTTTCATGTCCCCATCTTACAAATGCTTTTATTAATCTCATCCCCGAAAGGTTTTCTCGCATCACGCCGTTCACAGTATCAAGTTTCTCTTGAACAGATTGGAACAGTTTTCTTGCTTTAGTCATGACGAAAATAAGAAACAAAATTAAAAATGGAGTCGTAACAATGAGTATCATAGCAAGTTTTACATTAACGAGGAGAGCCATAACCATCCCGAAAACGATAAGCATCGGTGCACGAATTGCGATACGCAAACTCATAAACACCGTATTCTGTAACTGGGTTACGTCATTAGTCATTCTCGTAATCAATGAAGCTGTATCAAATTTTTGAAGATTAGCAAAGGAAAAGGACTGGATTTTCCCAAATAATTCTTTTCTTACATCAAATGCGAAGCCTTGACTGGTATGTGAAGCAAAAAAGGAATTCGTTATTCCAGAGATGAAGGCGAGGATCGAAATTACAACCATAATTCCTCCCCACTTCATGACCACTGAAAGATCCTTTTGTAAAATACCATCGTCAATTATTTTTGCAATTAAAAGCGGTTGCAGAAGTTCCACCGCAAGCTCAACAAATGTCAAACCGAGAGCGACAAAGATCGCTAATCGATAAGGTTTTAAAAACGTTAGCATTCTAAACATGTGATGCCCCCAAAATATATATCCATAACAATTCTTTCGATTTTCTAAATTATTTTAATCATACAATAAAATATACAATTATTATAGAAAAAAACACCAAAAGCATGTGCTTTTGATGTTTTACTGTTTTTGTAGATTATGAGAATATAATTTTTGACTGGCAAAAAAGCTTATGATTGTCGCAGCTGTGACTGAAATTAACATAAATAAAACGAGATTATGCATTCCTACAGCAACATCGACCTGACTTGTGATTAGCATCCCCATGATACTTGCCCCAAATGTAGTTCCAATATTTCTTGCAAAGAAATGAAGGCTTGTCGACATTCCTTTTTGATGAGCTTCTGCCATTTCCTGAGAACCAATTGTTCCAATCGTGACAACAATACCAAATGCAAAACCTTGAATCGTTAAAATAGCAAAAATATACCAGAAGCTAGTATCTTTATTCATAAAAAGTGCAAGAATCGCAGAAAGCACGAGCAATCCGTTTCCAAAGAAAATGGTATTACGATAACCGTATTTTAAGATAAGATTCCCTGAAGGCACAGATGCAAACATCCAGGCTGCACTCATACCGAATAGCACGAGTCCACTTACAATAATAGAAATCCCCTGTACCTCTTGCATAAACAAAGGAACATAATTCTGAAACGCAAAAATACTTAAGAAAATCAAGACGCCATTAATATTAAGCCATGAGATATTTTTATTCTTTAAAATCTCAATTGGGATAAATCGTTTATTCGACTTTTTCTCGCTAAAGATAAATGCGACAAGAAAAATAACACCAACTAAATTGTAGATTACAAGATTTTCGGTGGTAATGGTGTTCATTAAAAATGCTAACATACTTCCTGTGAAAAGAAATGCGCTAAGATAATTAAGAGGATTTTTATCCCTTGTAATGTTTTCTTTATATGGAATTAAACATAAAAGTACAATAATCCCTATTGGTATATTGATAAAGAAAATCCAACGCCATGACATCGTTTCAACGAAAAAGCCACCGATTAGCGGTGCAATAACAGCAGATACTCCCCACATTGCTGAAAAGAATCCCTGGATCTTTCCACGCTTTTCAATTGAATAGAGGTCCCCGGCTATAATCATTGTTAATGGTGAAACCCCACCTGCTCCAAGTCCTTGAATTCCACGGTAAACAATTAATTCCACCATTGAATCAGCTAATCCACAAAGTAGGGAACCGATTGTAAAGAGAATAATAGAAATGCTAAATATCTTTTTTCTTCCATAAATATCTGCAAGTTTCCCGAATATTGGTAAGGAAACAGTAGAAAATAAAACATATATAGCAAACATCCATCCATAAAACTTATATCCACCTAATGTTTCTGCTATCGTTGGAGCCGTTGTCTGGAGGATTGTTGTATCCATAGCACTAATAAGCATTGCAAGTACAATACTTACTAAAACAAATGGTTTTGATTTCATTTTGTTTTCCCCTTTTAGTCTAGAATTACTCTATTATACTACAGAAATTGGAAAAGAAAAGATGCTTGTTCATTCTAATAAATAAGTATCACCACAAGGAAAATGAGGTTATTTCATGATTCGCATTACAGCAATTACACATAAAAATGAACGTTTAACAGATGTCCCCATTTCAGAAATAAAAAATAACAAATGGAAATGGTATTGGATTGACTTTAACAGTCCAACAGAAATGGAGATTGAAGAATTATCAAGAACATTACATTTTCATCCACTTGCAATTGAAGATTGCATTCATGTGTTGCAACGGCCAAAATTAGATTTTTATGAATCGAATACCTTTTTTGTCTCTCATAGCCTCGATCATGATACGATGGAAAAAGAAGAAATTAATATGTTTTTAGGTGAAGGATATATTGTGACCTTTCATTTAATAGAATCAAATGAAGTGAATGATGTGTGGAACCGGTTAGTAGTAACCGATATAATTGAGAATTGGGACCCCTCCCTTGTGCTGTATCATATCATTGATAAGCTGGTTGATAATTATTTTCCGATTGTTTACAACCTAGAAGATACATTAAAAGAAATTGAAGATAATTTGAATGAAAAATCGATGGAAGAGCTACTAGATGAGCTTTTTGAAACAAGGCATAATTTGCTTACATTACGGCACACAGTAACACCGATGCGCGATTTGGTGTATCGGATTATAAATTCGCATCGCCTTGATTTGATACAGCATCGGATTGAATATTTCCATGATATCCATGATCACCTGCTACGACTTACTGAAAAAATTGATGCGAGCCGTGAGTTGACAGCCGATATTCGTGATAGTTATTTATCATTGAACTCCCACCAAACAAATAAAGTGATGAGGATACTAACCGTCATCACAACTATCTTCATGCCGCTTACTTTCATCGCTGGCATTTATGGTATGAATTTCACGCATATGCCTGAACTTACTTATAAATATGGGTATTTCGTGATTCAAGGAATTATGATTGTGATTGGAATCGGTATGTTTGTGTGGTTTAAGCATAAAGGTTGGTTTCGATGAGTTTTGTTACAAATGAAGTCAAGCCGTCCCGAAGAATCGGGCCGGCTCAATCTATTATCTATTTTTGTTACCATTATTGGACTTTTCTTGGTCGTAAGATAATCCAAATCCGTATTTATATTCCACACCCGCTTTTGTCTTATAAGTGAAATGTTTATATTCTTCAGGTGCAAAGCTTGGAACATCTCCTACCTCACGTTCAACTGCTTTCGCACTAGCCGGAATAGCGAATGGAAGTTTACCAACAGGATTGAATTCCCCAGTGATTACATCAAATACTGCTTCTTGTTGTGTACCGAAAGTACCGATAAATGCAGCAGCTTTTGGTTCAAGCTTATTAATCAGCCATTGGTTCGTAAAGTTCACAGCTGTGATAGTTGGAACAGCTTTTTGAATTTCAACAATTCGATCTAGATCGAATACTCCAGTTTCCGGTCCAACTGTAATACGGGGATTATTATCCCAGTTAGATTGAGTTGGTTTCACGTATACATAAGCATGAGTTGCTTCCTCAATACTATCAACTATTTCGATATTAGAGAATTTTTCACTAAGTGTATGCTTTAAGTCTTCAGTGAATCCAACCGATTGTAAAGCAGAATTTTCTTCTACATATTTTGCTGCTTCCTCATCTTTTAGACTTCTTGGTGCTGCAACACCAACAAATCCTTCAACATAAAGCTTAACCTTTTCTAGCTTTTCTTCGGTTAACGGTAATAGTTTTTCACCTTTTACCTTATCATTACGCATTAAGACAACTGACTTTTGGTGTGCTTCATATGCTAATGCTCTGTTTTCTTCATCGTTTGCTAGAGCAATCGCTTCTTCAGGATTTACATATGGATCCTCGAATAGACCTAATGTCATCATCTCAGTTAAAGTATAAGTAATCGATTCGTCAACTTTTGATTCATCTAGTAGACCACTGTTAACTGCCTCAATGACTAGCTCCGGTGTAGCACCACCTGAAATAATGTTAGTTCCTGCATTTATCGCTTTTGCAACTTTTTCTACTGCTGTTTTATCCATATAACCCCATGCACTACCAGCAACGGCACCGGAGTCAGAGTTAACATATCCTTTGAAACCAAGACCTTCGCGTAAATAACGGATAATTCCTTCATTTAATGTCATTCCAACTTCTTCAAATTGCTGATCATCACTATATGATGGTAATCCTTGTTCAGCACTTTCATTACTTGGATATGCGTAATAAGGCATTACAGATGCTACACCAGCTTCGATTGCTCGTTGGAACGGAGGAAGGTGATACTTTTCCATGCTTCCCTCTGTCGGATAAATATTAAAGCTACCGTTTTCAAAGTGAGGGTCTTGTCCATCATCGCGAGCTCCACCGCCAGGGAAGTGTTTGACTGTAATGGCTACACTTTCTTTACCTAGTTCTTCAGTTTGAAACCCTCTGACGATTTCATAATTCATGTCACCAACAAGCTTTGGGTCTTCTCCGAATGTCTCTTCAATTCTAGCCCAAAGTGGATCTGTTGCAACGTCAGCCATATATCCATAAACCTTACGAATACCAGCTGCTCTCCATTCTTGACGAGCGATATCTGCAAATTCAGCAACAGCATCTACATCTCTAGCCGCTGCTAAACCTAATGTTCCAGGCCAGAATGTATGTTGGTCCTGAACATTTGTAATATTTGTATAATCCGTAGATTGAGAATTTCTTGGATTGGAAGTGATTACGACAGGGATCCCTAACTCTAATCCTTCTGCTAATTGTTGCATTTGGTTGTTATAATTGGCAATATCGCCTAAGTTTTGCGATAGACGGTAAATAACGTGACGCAATTTTTTATCAGTAACTATTTTACTATTAGCAGGAGTTACAAATGTTCCATCAGCAGGATCTGCTTCTGGTGTGTGTGTGTTGATATACATTAACCCAGCTTTCTGCTCAAGACTCATTTTGCTAATCAAATCTGCAACACGTTCTGAAACTGGTTTTCTCCAATCTTCATATATGTCTAAACTTCTACTGCCATTTGCATCTCTAAAATATTTGTCACCAATTTCAAGAATTCTATCTTGAGTTGCAACTTCAATTTCTGGTTGTTCATCAGCTTTTTCAACTTTATAAGTTGTTATTGCACCTCGACCAGTATACGGAGTCGCTTCCCCCTCTTCACCTGTGTACCCCTGCTCATCTGCAAAACCAATTGTTGGAGCAACAAGTGAAAGTGCAAGTGTGCTTACTAAAAGTTTTTTTCTTAGCTTTGAAGCTTTTCTGATTTGTTTCGATACTGATGCCATTTTCTTTCCTCCCCTAGATAAATGATAGTTTTCCTATAAAAATAGTAAGATTTATAGAATAAATACTAT
>NZ_JBALOP010000014.1:0-32046 GCF_036962685.1 Bacillus sp. JJ1566
TTTTGCAACCCTATCCATAAGTACTCTAACATGTTCTCCCCCCTGACTTGACTGTTTCTTTTTTATGTTAGAAATAGAAAATAAAATTAAGTTCAATTAATAAAATAGAAGACTAAACGATCTAAAAATACCAATTCCACGTGGTAAAGGTACACTAAGGACAATGGAAAATAGCCAAACGAAGGCAGCTGTAAGAATGAATGATAGCAAAATAATCACAAGCTGTTTCTTAGCACCCAATAGCTGAGTTAGCACGTATAAGAATAATACGGACGATATGATAAACCCGAAAAAGTATAAACCTACTGAATAAAGAATAATTGAGAAAATGGATACCAAACTAAATGGTATATTAAAAAGTTTTCTTTCAGGTTCTTCCGTTTCGCTATTCTCAACTTTAGATACAGCCTCTTTTTTTGAGGCAATATAGGTTTTAATAATTCCCATAATTGCTATAACCAACATTAAGATTAATAAAATGGAAGGCCATGCCTTAGGACCTAAAATAGTTGTTTTATTTGCAGAATGAATTTGTGAAGTTGATGCAAGAAAGAATCCTGCAAATGCAATGACGATACCATAAAATAGATAATCTTTTTTAGAAGCGGTCACAATTTCTCCCTCCCTTGAATAAAAGAAAACTCAGTAGGAGGAGGCCTCCTCCTACCGATTGAAATTAATTTTGAAGCTTTTCCATAATTACTTTGTACTTATCAATTAATTCTCCAGTTCTCTTAGTGAAATCCGCAGAATTTAACCAGCCATCTCTTAAATGCAAGAAATTATCTTCTGCGTATTTTTGATATTCTTCAGAATCATAAACCTTTTGCATCGCTTCCTCTAAAATTTTAATAATTTCTGGGTCAGCGTCTGATTTAATATAAAAACCGCGTTCATTTCCATCTGTTAAATTCCAACCTAACTCAACAGTTGTCGGAACATCAGGGTAATCATCTAATCTTTCTTCAGCAAATACGACAAGTGGGATAATGGAACCATCATCAGCAAGTGACTTTGTTGGGCCGAATTCATCTACCATTGCTTCTAAGTGGCCACCAAGAACACCTGCATGCATCTCACCTGAACCTTCCATTGGAACAAAGTTCATTTCCACATCAGCTGCTTCACCAAGCATAAATACCGTCATTTCATCCATACCTAAAGAACCAGTTCCACCAACTGTAATTTTTCCTGGACTGTCTTTAACTGCTTTCATAAAATCATCAATGGATGCATATTTATCTTTCTTTACCCATAACGCATACGTATCAGCCTGGAAACGAGCAATTGGTGTAAAATCATCTAATCCATGTGTATTTGTGCCAGCGGCAGTTGTAATTGGGAATGCAGCATCCGCAACCAAAGTATAGCCGTCAGAAGGAGCATTAAACGCATTTTGCGCCGCAACAACTCCAGCACCGCCTTCTTGGTTTACAACATTGATGTTAACTCCTAAAATATCTTCTAATTGCTTAGTAACTTGTCTTGCAAATAAGTCTGTACCACCACCGGCACCATGTCCTACGAGAACTTCAATATTTCTTTCAGGATAACCACTTGCCTTTTTATCGTCTCCACCCTCAGATGATGAACCGCTAGATTCTGTTGATCCACCACCGCTACATGCTGCTAAAAGCATTGTAAGACCAATTAATAAAACCGCAATAAAATTAATTTTTCTATTCATTTTCGATTGTCCCCCTTATTTCCGATAAATTATCACAAGGCCTTCGCTTCAAATACAAGTTAACCGGTATTTTTAGAAGCTTTCACCCCCTCAATTAGAATAAAATAGATTAATAGTTTTATAGTTTTGCTTAGAAGTTTATTTTGCGCTTGTTTTTATCCCTTTCGTCATCGGTTCCAACTGGGCTTGTACATACCTGCCTACATCTAAGATGACATTGTGAGGATCTGTTGCTGCTTCTTCAGTTTCTTCCTCAACCATTATCCACCCGTTATAGTTTGAGTTGTATAGAATTTCGGTAATTGCAGGGAAATCAATATCCCCCGTACCCATTTTTCGCCACTCAAATGTGTTCGAGCAGTCTTTAATATGTACATGTTTTATAATAGGTAGATTATCTCTAATAATTTCTACCGGATTCATTCCACCCGCTTTAATATGGCCCGCATCCGGTGTATAACTTAAGTATCTTCTATCTATTAGGTCAAACATGACATCATAATCTTCTTTTGTTCTAAAATAAGAAGTTTTAGGAGATGCAGGATGGAAAGAAGCAATTACGCCATTTTCATTTGCACGTTTCCCCAGTGTGTTTACACAATTGATAATTTCCTTTTGTCTCTTTAATAAATCATCTCTATTGGGACCAACCCTTGCAGGAACATTCATGATGGCTCCTGGAAAATGGGTTAAATATTTTATGTAATAATCTGCATGTGTTTTTTCTTCTTCAGATTCATTCTCTCCTGCCCATGTAAACGGAACAGTTAATGCCGCTAGCTCTAATTCTCTCTTCGCAAGTTCTTCTTTTAGTCGTTCTGGTTGATTTTTATATCTTCCTAGAAGAGCGACCTGTACATCAATGCCTTTAAATCCCGCTTCTTTGACGGTATCCATGATTTGATCAAGATAATCGCATTCTTTATCATAATCAAGCTCCCATGTTGATCCATGGCATCCAAATTTAATTGCCAACGGATTCCCCTCCTTATATACTTGTAATATCTGAAAGTTAATAATAGTTTAACTGCAAACGTTTCCAAGCTGTGTTTTTCTTAATTTTATCATTTATTTTCATTTTGTCAATAAAAAATAACAATAAACAAAAACAAAACAATAACATTCATAGGATATCAAAAATGCGTTGAATGTAAATGAAAGTAAATTAATAGTATTAGTAAGATTTTCATCGCAGTTTCGTAAACAAAGGAATCGTTATGAGGCTGTGAAGCAGAAAAAAATTCCGTACCAAAGAGATACGGAATTTTTTATTGGAAATAATCACCTTTTCACTTGCCTGCAATCCGACATTCTTAATATGTATATCTCCCACATAGAGGTTTGGTCCTTCAAAATTAATTTTTCCTTCAGAAAGATCAGCATTTCAACAAGCATTTTTCCTTCAATTCTCGTTCGCACCAGAAATACGAGGACAAGCCCAATTAAAATCCCTAACCAAATTTTATAGACTGAAACCAATGTGGCAATAGGGCAGCGAACAGATTCATTCCAATATGCCTAATAATATATACTCTCTTTTTGTTATTCCACCCGTTATTGGCAAGTTATTTTCTTTTTGAAACACTTTAACGGCCCTCTCCGTTTCCTTATTATAAATTCCATGTACCTTCCCATTATATAAACTCATTAACTTTAATCTTTCTTGTACGATTTGGACTAAGGTTCCTTTTGAACCAATTGATAAAGGTTTTAATTCCCCTCTCCCAAAGCCGGTGATTGGTCCTTCTATATGTACAACTGTACCTTCAGATACAATTTCAAATAATTCTTCTACATCTTTATTTTGCATTCTGATACAACCACCACTAATATTCTTTCCCATTAACCATGGCTTGTTCGTTCCGTGAATACCATAATCTCCCCACGGTACATCTAATCCTAACCAACGTGTTCCAAACCCGCCCCCCCAATCCTTATCTTTTTTAATGATCATAAATGTGCCAATTGGAGTGGGAGTTTGATCAGTTCCAGGTGAAATTTTATATCCCTTTATTACTTTTTCACCTTCAATTACATAAAGCTCCTTAGCCCACAAATCAATTTTAATAGATATCCCCTGCAAATTCTCACCATGTACTTTGCTAGTTGCTGGTATTGTTAAGGAAAAAAAGATGATGAAGTAAAAAAGTATATTAATTATCCGCGTTTTGTTTTTAATCATAGAATAACTCCTTCAAAATGGATCCTTAATTTTTTAAATACGGAGTCACTTTATTTAGTGCATCCTGGAGTTTTTCACTATTTTTTTGATACATTTCTTTTGCGGATTGGTTATTTGTTTGTAAGGCAAATAATTCTAAATCCGCCTGACATTTTTTGATTGTGGCAAGCAGTAATGGTTTTTCTTGCGGAGATGGGACCTTGATCTTATCATCATATAGATCGACTGTCAGTTGTCCATACGTATCGACTTGCCCTAAGAACACATTTTCAATACTGACGCCAATTTTATCGAGTTCCGTCTCAAGCCAATTCTGACTATGTCCAGAAGAAGACAATGGTTCGTGCATAATTTCTCCATCCATTATAACGGTTTGAGGTTCCTTTATCGGGGCTACAGCAAGATTTAGGACTTTTGCCGTTACCGGTTGATTTTCCTTTTTTAATAATACGCTTAAGCTTCCATCTGTTTCTAATACCGCGAACTCAACATCAGCTACCTGAAAGACGTCCTTATTTCGGAGTTTGGCTAATAATTCATCAACCGTATATTTTTCTTTCTTTAAGTTGTCCTCCATTACCTTTCCATCCTGAATAAAAACAGTTCCCTTTCCTTCAGCAAAATCACTTACTACTTTGCTTTTTAATGAAATGAAACCCATGACAAACGGAACAGCGAACCAGACACTCATACCTATTAATCCATGACTAATATTTCGATCCAAACCGGTTGCAACTTCTGCAGCAATACTGCCCACAGTTATTCCATTAATATATTCGAAAAAGGATAGCTGAGAAATTTGCTTCTTCCCTAACCATTTCGTAAACAAAAATAAAATAATTAGTAACATAAATGATCGTACCGCAACACTTAACCAATCTGGCATGTGATTAACTCCTTAAATGTTTAATTAAAAACCTCGATACTGATCTTCCTCCCGTTCAATTTCACCAACACGTATTTTTAAATCATTTTTTATTTCATCCATGATCAACATGGCTTCATGAAAAGTTCGTTTCGCCTGCGTGTCTTGCGTGCGTAATGCCAAGCTTGAAAACAGAGCTTCAATACTTTTTATACTTGAAAGGCATTGTTTCACCTGAGAACCAACTGTCATTTTACATTCTCCTTTACCCCTTTGGTTTAAATAATAATGCGCCAATCATCCCAAAAATAATCGCAGCGGAGATACCAGCACTTGTGACCTCAAACATTCCTGTTACTACACCAACCAGTCCATGCTTTTCTGCTTCAGCCATTGCGCCATGTACAAGGGAATTTCCGAAACTTGTAATTGGAACAGTTGCCCCGGCACCTGCAAAATCGATAAACGGTTCATACAAACCGAAGCCATCCAAAATTGCTCCAAGTACCACAAATGTACATAATGTATGAGCAGGAGTAAGTTTAAAAACATCAAACATAATTTGACCAATTACACAAATGAGTCCACCTATGACAAATGCCCAAAAGAAAATCATGATTGCTCTTCACCTCCATTTTCAATTGATACTGCGTGAGCAATACAGGGAATCGATTCTTTTTGCTGAAAGGAAAGAGGTGAAAGGAGGGCACCCGTGGCAACAACTAGGACTCGATTTAATTCCCCTTTCTTCATTCGATTTAAGATATGTCCATAAACAACTGTTGCGGAACAACCTGCACCACTGGCACCTGCAAGGACAGGCTGTCCTTCTCGATAAATGATTAGACCACAATCCTGATATTTTTCTTCCTGAATTTGAGTGCCGTGTTTTTTAAATAAATCTAGAGATACCTCTCTACCTATGTGACCAAGATCCCCTGTTACAATTAGATCATAGTAAGATGGATCGACGTTTCGTTCTTTTAAATGAGCTTCTATTGTATCGACAGCAGCAGGTGCCATTGCCCCCCCCATATTAAATGGGTCAGTCAAACCCATATCTACAATTCTACCGATGGTTGCCGATGTTACCCGAGGCCCTGTACCCTTAGAACTAACTAAGGCCACCCCCGCACCTGTAACCGTCCATTGAGCAGTTGGAGGTTTTTGACCACCATACTCGGTTGGATAGCGAAATTGCTTTTCAACAGCTGCATTATGACTAGATGCACCCGTTAAGATGTATTTTGCGCCGTTATAATTAACTAAAAATGCAGATAACGCTAATCCTTCCATTGAGGTTGAGCAAGCTCCAAACAGTCCAAGATAAGGGCTACCTAGTGTTCTCGTCGCAAAGCTAGTAGGCGTGATTTGATTGATAAGATCACCACCAAGAAAAAACTGAATCTGCTCCTTTTGCAGATTGGCTTTTTCAATCGCCTTTTGACAGGCTTCCTCTAACATGACTTGATGGGCCTTTTCAAACGAATCTTGATTTAACCAAATGTCACCATGTATTAAATCAAAATCCTGTGGTATATTGCCTTTCGCTTCAAATGGTCCGACAACTGTTCCGGTTGAAATAATGACAGGCTTTTGATCAAAAATCCATGTTCGATGACCAGTCAGCATCAGAGTCCCCCCCATGTGATAAGAATGGTCTTAATGATAGCAACAATAAAGGCTGAAAAAACGCCAAATAAAATGACTGAACCTGCCAATTTAAACATATTTCCACCTACCCCCAGAACAAAACCCTCTGTTCGATGTTCAATTGCTGCAGAGATAACAGCATTTCCAAACCCTGTCACTGGAACGGCGGAGCCAGCACCTCCAAATTGTGCAATCCGATCGTAAACCCCAAATCCCGTTAATAACATAGATATGAAAATTAAGGTAGCAACCGTTGGATTTCCGGCTGTTTGTTCTGTAAAATCGAAAAAATATATGTAAAAGGTCTGAATCGCCTGTCCAATCAAACAGATGATGCCACCCGTTATAAACGCCATGACACAATTTTTAAATAAAGGCCGTTTGGTCTCTCGTTGATCTTGAAAAGCCTGATATTCTTGTTGAACTGGGGTTAATTTTTTCTTTTTTTTATTTGCCATAAGCAACCCTCGCTAACTTTCATGCTTCCTCTTTGATTAGGCTTTTAATTTTTCCTAATTCTTTTTTGAGTTCTTTTTCCCCAGTCTTCCCTTTCTCGAGCTTTCTCTCCAATATATCTAATTCTAGAAAAATTTTTTGATCAGTTGAGACTTGAATTTCGTGATTTGGAAACTTTTTCGTTAACTCTTTTTTTACACTCTTTTCAATCGTCTTCAGTTGAAATCTATCTATTTGAGGGACTGTAATTGCAACTAGGAGTTCTTTCTCAGTATTGACTCCACGAACCCCGGTGATGTCATCCCTTTTAATTAACAGCTCTTCAGCTTGATTAGCTGTTGATTGATTTGTTGACTTTTTTGCACTTATTTTAGTGATGGATGTGCTTTGATTTTTGACGGAATCCATGTTTTCCTTGCACCCAGTTAAAAATCCTAGGACTAAAAACAGAAAAACTCCACATCGAAATAAATACCTCTTCATATTTATCAATCCCATCCTCGAAAGCGTACAATTAGAGAAAAGGTTGGTAAAAGAACCCCAACCTTGATTATTTAATACACTTGTCGTATTTGCCCCGATTTGTGCCTTTTTATTCTTGTTGATATTGTGGTTCTTCCGAATCTAATTCTTGTAGACGAGGGTTGAGACTATCTACAATCAATTGAGTCTGTTGTGCAGCATTTTGATACATTTGCTTTGCTTGTTGATTCTGAGTTTGAAGTGAAAATTGTTCAAGGCTAGCCTGCGCACTTTTTAAACCTGCGATTGTTTGCTTAACCTGACTTTTAACTGTCATACCATTTCCTCCACTCTTTCTGAGTATTCCTAAACACTCATAGAATTAGTAATAGAGGTTCATTTTATGAAACCAGTTTTTTACAAACGGCGGAGGAAGTGGTGAATTCGTAATTTGAAGAAAAAAAAAGGTGACTACTCCCAACGCATTAGCATGTTGGGGTAGGCACCCAGTTTTATTTATTTGTTAGCGGAATTGTTAAAATGTCTTCTTTTGAACCGTCTTTTGCGGAATAAACGAATAGTTCGAGTCTTACTTCGTTTTTAGATTGAGCATATACATTTTTATCAATCGGGATTTCGAAGTCACCCCAAGAAGGTGCACCGACTGTTTGATAGTGGTCTTCAAGCAATTTTTCATCACCATCATAAAGAGCATAGTCAAAAACACCTTCAAAAACCTGCGCTTTACCGGTAATGACGATTTGATTGTCTGTATTAGAAACTTTTACATCTTTGAAAATTTTGTTTGTATATACCTTTTCTTCATTAGTTGGGGTTACTTCATTTTCCGTATTTTGCTCCGTCTCATCCACTTCGTTATTTTCTTCTTTCTGAGTTGCTTCATTATTATTGTTTTCAGCTGGCTGTTCAGTCTCATTTACTTGCTCATTATTTTCGTTTTGGTTACATGAGGCTAAGATCGCAGCGATACCTAACACAGCAATAAAGAATATGATTTTTTTCATTTGGAATCCTCTCCTTACAAAATGATTTTTCTGTATTATTCTGTGTAATTAGAGGAAAAAAATACCTAGAGGGCAGGTTAAGTTGGAGCATTCCCGATTAATTTTGTCTTATCTTGAAATAAAAGTTGTCCAAAATGTCATCGTATTAGCATATAAATAGAACACGTCCAATTAACAGGAGAGTTCTAATCTTATGTCATTTTTCATGCAAGCAGTTGCTGTATTAGTAGGCAGCATTACAATCGCAATTGGGATAAATATTTTTTTAATACCGAACAAAGTTTTAGACGGGGGAATTATTGGTTTAGGCTTGATTATTAGTTATCTATTTCATACAAATGCTGGATTCACAATAATGGTATTGAGTATTCCTATATTCACTCTCGCTTGGTTTAAATATCGTTCCTATTTCTTCAATAGTTTGCACGGTATGCTTCTATCCTCTTTTTTTATTGACTTATTTCACAGCTTCAATCAAGTTCGTATAAATAATTCGCCGATTTTCAGCTCGTTAATTGGTGGAATTTTGATTGGTTTTGGTATCGGTATCATGCTTCGTTTTGAAACAAGCACTGGTGGTACAGATTTGTTAGCCCAATTTCTTTCGGAAATAATTAATATGAATGTTGGGATCATTATTCTTATAATCGATATTTTCGTGATTTGCCTTGGTGGTTTATTCGTTTCAACGGAAACCTTCTTCCTTTCAGCGATAACCATTTTATCAGGTGGTTTAACTACTAGCCTTTGCACATGGAACTTAGCAAGTAATGATTACACACATTCTTAGCTTAATTATTTTAACAATAAATACAAACATATAAAAAACTGATTAAGGAAAAATATAATCGTTGTCTTAACAACAAGAAAAAAGCAGGAGGCCATTAAATGACCAATCAAATTGACACAAATAAATTGAAACAAGCAGAAGCCCAAGCATCTATTGCAAAAGATATGATTACATCAGCAATCGAACAGTCTGCCGCAAATCAAATTTTAGCAAAAGAAGCTTTAAAGTCAGCTTCCCAAGAGATTGCCCAAGTTCAAACAATACTAAGTCAGGCCCAGTCCACACTTCAAACACAAACATCAGAAGAAGCTTAAATATAGTTGGACCCCTTTTTCTTTAGGAAGGGGTCCTTATCAAGTTCTTACACGGGGCTTTTTATCTGAAAGACCTGACCCTATTACTCATTGGATTCTTAAATGTAATCAAAAAGCTAGTTCCTTCATTCAATTGACTGTTAACCGTAATAGAGCCCTTGTGGTTTTGAATGATTTTATAGCTCACCATCAGTCCTAAACCATTACCATCCTGTTTTGTTGTAAAAAAGGGCTCTCCAAGTTTTTCCACCTGCTCCACGTTCATCCCTACACCGTCGTCCTTTAAAGTGATGAATATCGTTTGGGGTGTCATCTCAATTGCAAGATCTATTTTGCCTCCGTTCGGCATAGCCTCAATGGAATTTTTCATTAAATTTAAAAAAACCTGTTTTAGTTGATTTTTTTCCCCGGGAATCAGGATTTCTTCGGTTGGAAAATGATAGTCTATATTGATATTCTTTAATATAGCCTCGGGCTCGAGAAATTTAATGACACTCTTTAAAATATCGGTTAAATTGCAGTCACTGAAGTAAACTTGATGTGGCTTGGCAAAAACCATGAATTCACTCACAATGAAATTGATGCGATCAATTTCATCAAGAATGGTGTTGACATACTGTCCTTCTACCCCTCTTTCATTCAAGAGCTGTACAAATCCTCGAATGGTGGTCAATGGATTTCGAATCTCGTGCGCAATTCCTGCTGCCAATTCCCCAACCATCGCAAGCTTCTCCGTTTTTCGCAAAGCTTCTTCTGTATTCCTTTTTTCCGTTATATCATATTGAATGGAGATATGCTTATACCGTTCTCCCTTTGAATCAACAAATGGAATGATAATTGTATCCAGCCAATATTTTGTCCCATCCTTTGCCTGATTAAGAATTTCCCCTTTCCAAACCTCTCCGGCTTGGATCGTCTCCCATAATTCACTAAAGAATGAAGGTGGATGAAAGTTTGATGAGTAAATTTCATGTTTTTTTCCTATTAATTCTTCTCTTGTATACTTATATAAATGACAAAAATGATCATTTGCATATAATATTCGATCATCAAAATCTGTTACCGCAAAAATAGTAGCCTCGTTTAAGACTCTCTTTAAATCCGCTAGCTCTTTTAATGTAATTTTCAAATCTTCTTTCGACTCATCTAACGCAATTTTGATAAATGACCATTCATCATTGTAAGTCGTACATAACGTTTTAATAATCAGCTGGTATGCACTCTCAATCCGCTTCATTATTTCAAAAAAGCAATGGTTTGAAATTCTCTGTTGTAATAAATCTTGTTCAAGAATCTCCATAATTGCACTTCTAGTCATATATACAAAATGGATGGATTGATCCAAAGAAGCTTTAGACTTGATTAATGTCAGAGCAAGTACCTCTACATAGGAGATAAGTTTATTTTTCATTTCTTCCTTTTGGCTATTTACATACTCCCCTATATATATAAATAAATTTTCCTCAGAAGCACTTGGAAAATCACTTTCGTTAAAATGAAAATTTTCATCTTTAATTTGTGCCATCATACTTTGATAGTTGTCATTGCTAAAATTTATTATCTTCCTACCGACCCACTCAATTTGTTGCTTCATCGTATCCCTCACCAAAAAGTAATAATTATCTAGTAATTAGACAATTATCGGAAAATACCTTTATTTTTTGTTGTTTTTTTATGAGGAGAGATTAATACAAAAGCTAATTCCTTATTTGGGAATTAGCTTTTTCTACAACACTCACTTTTTACAGTTTTTGCGTAAATTCTCCAGTCACATATTGATGACGTCCAGCACCTATACCCGCTATCGTCATTAATATTGATATAACACTAAAAATGATTAATGGTGTAAACCATGATTGTGTATAATCAAATAGAAAGCCAACTAGCGCGGGACCAATTGCTGCTAATAGATATCCGATGGATTGTGCCATTCCAGATAAATTTGCGGCTTGTCTTGGGTCCTTTGTTCGCAGACCGATCATAGTGAGTACTAAGCTAATACTAGCGCCTTGAGCTGCTCCAATACAAATGATAGATAAGATTAATAGTCCGTTTGTTTGTACAAATATAAGTCCCACTATCCCAGCAAAGTAAAAGAGTCCGATTATAAATACAATCATACTTTGGCTTTTAAACCGGTTAGCAAGGACGGGCGCTAAAAATGTAGTTGGCAGACCAACTACTTGCATTAACGAAACCATCCAACCCGCCATCGATAAGTCCATTCCATGGCTTTCTAAAATTTCCGGTAACCAAGCGACAGTACAATAAAATAAAAAAGACTGTAATCCCATAAACAAAGTTACTTGCCAGGCAATTGAAGACCGCCACATGGCCCCATTTGAGGATGGTTCACGATGTGAAGCTGACGTTTTATTGTTATTACGTAATTGAGGTAGCCAAATAATCATCGCGATAACTGCAAGCGCTGCCCAAAAAACTAAAGCCCATTTCCATCCTAAAGATTGACCTTTAGCTAATGGAATACTGACTCCCGATCCGACAGCAGCGAAAGTATTCATGGATGTTGTATAAATACTTGTAATGATTCCAACCTTTAAAGGAAAATGAAGCTTTACAATGCTTGGGATGAGGACGTTCCCAATTGCGATGCCAACTCCTACAAGTAATGTGCCTAAAAAGAGTGTTGACGTAAATCCAAAGGATCGAGTGATAATACCGAAAAATATGACCAATAATCCTAGAAAAATGGTTCTTTCATTTCCTATTAATTGTCCAATTTTAGGAGCAAGAATGGAAAGGATGGCAAAAGAGACTAAAGGAAGTGTAGTAATAAAACCGGCTATTCCATTAGAAATACCTAAATCAGAACGGATTAAATCGATAATAGGTCCGACTGATGTGATGGCTGGACGCAGATTAAATGCTACGAAAATAATCCCGATTACCAATAACACATTTGAGTAGTTCTTCTTTTTTTGGGAACCCATAGGCCACCTCTTCATTTTTTACAACGTTATTTTACAAGTTTACTAGAAAAGAGTTTTTTCTTTCGTAACTAGCCTTAAATAATCATATCTTTTTTATAGGAATATGAAAACCCGCTTTAATTTTTAAAGACCGTCGGACATAAAAAAAGCTAATCCCCTATGGTTCTGGAATTAGCTTTACAATCTTAATCCCTTTTGGCAAAGCTTGCCGGCATCACCACACCGACAACTTCCCCACGTGCGCAAAGTGTATCACCCGCAAAAACTTCTGTTTCTACTTTCCACTTCTTTGGATGGATTTCAGTTACCTTTCCAATCGCTTTTAAGGGTACATCTTGTGGTGTAGGCTTAACAAAATCTACTTTTAATGAAGCTGTTACAAACCTAGGCGGCTCTACTCCATCTCCAGCCTCATGTCCATTTTTACGGTGTAATGCCAGTGAGGCTGAACCTGTACCATGGCAATCGATTAGTGACGCGATTAAACCTCCATAGACAAAGCCTGGAATGGCAATATGTTCTGGATTTGGTTTGTAAATGGTTATCGTTTGTTCTCCTCGCCAGCCAGTTCGAAAATGATGACCATCCTTATTTAATCTCCCACACCCGTAACACCATGCAAAATCATCTGGATAATCATCTTGAATTGCTTGTAATACAATCTCTTCCATTTGAACTCCTCCTTTTTGCTTTATTATAACTTACCAAGCGGAGGAATTATTATTATATTCAAAAGATTCATTTTTAAAATGTAAAACGGACTCACCATAATCGATGAATCCGTGTCTAATTTGAATTTGGCTTATTTTGCATAAACTTTATCTATCTAGACCAAGATTTACATTTATAGTTGTTTTCTTGCTAAAATTTTGCAATAGTCTTAAAATAAAGATAGGAATATATGTTCGTAATACATTTATGTATGAGGGGGGAAATTATGCAAACATGGGAAGCTTCTTACGTTGCTGGAATAATTGATGGGGAAGGAAGTATTTCATTAACTAGAATGCATGAAAAGGAACACCGTAGACCTTGTATCTCTATTGCATCAACCGACATAGAACTCCTGATTTATATTCAAAAACTAACTGGAGGGGTTATTAATAATAAAAGGAATTACAAGCCTGATAGACACAAAGATTCCTATACATTAACAATAAAGAAAAAGGATGATATTTTTTATACCTTAAAAAGATTACACCCTTTTTAAGAGTAGATAAAAAAAGAAACCGAAGTATTTGGATCCTTGAAAACTATGAAAAAGTCACCCCAAGAAACGGAAAGTACACTCAGGAATTATTACAAAAGAAAGTTACATTCGAAAATTACTTTTTTAAAATGTAAAACGGACCCACCATAATCGGTGAGTCCGTGTCTAATGCGTATTTAACCACCAAGTGTATGTATTTGGTGGAGACGGTGGGACGTGCTTTTCCATGCTTTCGTCATGGCACTGACTATATCTTGAACCTGTAGTTATCAGGTCCCCCGGCGTATTATGCGAAATATAATTTGTACCTGGTCGGTAGGATTTCGCATCCTAGTACTACCATAATGACGGCAGCCTATAAGTCGATACACGGCTGTTAGATTGCTCTACATACCGCTCGGCATTGCCTTATCGTGACGAGCACGACTTAGGTTTCACCGATAAAGCCGGATTATCACTTATGTGTTACCACATAAGGCGACTAATTACTAATCGAACCCACGTCCAAAGATATTGGCACTTAAGCTTCTACGAGTGTAGTCGATATATTAGCGATTCGCTAACTTATCAGCCTATCGACAGGCTTCCAAGCAGCTAGTCTGGTTGTTCTCTTCCTTTGTCCTCAGACGGCGAACTCCGGCGTAGCCCACTTAAAGTGAGTCCCTGATCCTACCACATGGGCGATGGAGGGAGGAACCGCTATAGACTGTTATTAAGCAGCTAAAGCGAAGTTGTTGTTTTCTTTGCCAGTTATAGGCGTTGACGTTTTAACGAGGCCGATCCCCTCGACTCGCAACTTAAGCTCAAACTACCCCTGTCGAATCCGTAGCGTCCCCATTATAAAATGATAATGATGAACTTAATCACCAGTTATCTGGGTGTTTCGGATGAAGTGTTCTTGCTTACGTTGACTATTCAATTGTCAACTACATGTCTTATTATAACACATGTACTTCCTTTTTCAATTGTAAGTTATTGTAAATTAGATTTTCTGTCTTTCACGGAAGGCACGTTCGATATCACGTTTTGCTTCTTGTTTCTTGAGGTCTTCACGTTTATCGTATTTTTTCTTACCTCTACCGAGACCTAATAATAGCTTTGCATAGCCATTTTTCAAGTAAATCTTGATAGGTACTAGCGCATATCCTTCTTCTTTTGTTAATCCAATCAGCTTGCTGATTTCTTTTTTATGAAGAAGCAGCTTTCTTGTTCGAAGTGGATCATGATTATATCGGTTACCTTGCTCATAAGGGCTAATATGAAGGTTATAGAGAAACATTTCACCGTTATGAACACGTGCATATGAATCCTTCAGGTTTGCACGACCATTACGAAGGGATTTGATCTCAGTCCCTTGAAGCACGATTCCTGTTTCATAGGTTTCTTCGATAAAATAATCATGATTTGCTTTTTTATTTTGTGCAATTACCTTGCCTATACCTTTTGGCATATTGATTTCCCCCTTAAGACGGTACCTCTTATTTTAGCAAAAATTGGACAACATCACAAGGAAAGGCTTATCCTTTGTAAGGTAAACTTGCATCTTGATTACTATTTACAAACCAGGAAATGATAGTCGTACTGTCTCTTACGTTGAGCGCTTGGATTTTCTTTAACATTGAATAAACGGCGTTTTCATTTGATTGTTCTACAAATTCGTTTTGAATTTTTTCTGGAAGATCATAAGGTAAACCCGGACATTCAATTAAACCATCTGTCGTTAAAAATAAATGGGTGATCCCTTTCCTCAGTTCCTTACGTCCAGTACTGTAGCATGGGACAGCTAACTCAAATGTATTAACTTGGCCAATCCATTCAAAAAAATGTCTTTGATTCACTTGATATTGGCCTAGCTTCACTAATTCTGGATGGAATAAGTATAAGATACAATCGCCAACTGAAAACCACCAAATGTATTTATCTTTTCTAAGGACAATTAGACAAGAGGCCGATCCGTTCACGTTCCGGCACGCATCTAGAAATTCGGGATTCTGAAAAATTTGAAGGACCGTCTCTTCAATATTCGTGAATGTTTCGATGAGTGACCCTGATAATAAAGATTTTATTGTTCCTTTTCGTTTCATGAATTCCTGTACAATTAAATCTGCACTTTCCGAAGTGTGGTGAGCATCGAGAAGAATTACAAACTCCCAGTCCTCCTGTTCATTTTGCCAGATAAGACAACCGTCCTCATTTTTCGTTTGACCCGCTGATGAGTTTCCACCAAACCGACCTATGATTATGGTTCCTTGTTCTTTTACCGATAATGTATCAATAAAATGATTCTTAGAGCCAACCCATTCAAAGTCACTCATGACTCCAAGGCAGCTTTCAGTCTTCTACAAACCTGGACAATCTGTTCATTATTCCCCATCGGAGCATCAGGCCAATCATATACAGCGCTGGGGCCCCAAAATTCCTCTGGAGTGTTCGGATATCGTGGGACAATATGCATATGAAGATGTGGAACTGCATTTCCTGAGACAAAAGAATAAATATGTTCTGCTTTTTCAGTTTCCTTTAATCCTTTACTCACTCTTGCCATAATCATGCCAAACGCCTTAGCTTCCTCCATGTTCATATCAGCTAGAGTAGGTGCATGTCTTTTTAAATCGATGATAATATGACCTAGGTAACTATCTTCGCCGTTTTGATCAATATGACCTACATATACATAATCATCCTCATAAATGGTTTCCCCTGCAGTTTGAATGAGACTCTTGTGTTTTTTACAAATAAAACAATCCTCCATCACAATTCCCCCTTTGTAATTCACACAAGTATATAGCATAATGTCCACATTTGGAATATTTTTCATATAAAAAGATGCGTAAAAACAATCCAGAGGAATAACCCCTGGATTTTTCTTTTTACTCGATATTTGCTTTATTCGCATAGAAATACATCCATGCCATGAATCCACCGCCACCAATTAAGTTTCCAATAGTGACTGGAATCAAATTGTGGATAACACCATTTACTGTGACAGAATCCGGATGATTCATCACAAACGATACTGCAAACGTACACATATTAGCAATGCTGTGCTCATAGCCAGAGATAAAAAAGCAAAATACCAATAACATCATAATAAATATCTTTGAACCGTCACCACGCATTCCCATTGGTAGAAAAAAGGCGAGGCACACAAGCCAATTACAGAGGAGCCCCCGGAAAAATAGTTGAGGAATGGACAATTGTGTTTTGTTTTTGGCTACTGTTAACAGAAATTCATTTACAAGTTCACCCTCGAACAAACCAGTCATAAAAATTAAAAACGCAAAGAAAATGGCACCGATAATATTTCCAATATAGCTATAAAGCCACATTTGGCCAACCACTTTCCACTTCATTTTTTTACGCAGTGCCGCATATGAGTAATAAAAAGTATCTCCTGTAAATAAATCTCCACCACCGTATGCAATGAGGATTATTGCGGCACCGAATGTTATCGCAGCAATAGGAAAAGCAACTGGTGATTGTTGTACGAAAAAAAAATTACCTGTTCGAAAAGCAACAATTACCCCAAACCCAATAAACATACTGGCTAATACTGCTCTTAAAAAATAGATGAACCTGCTATTTTGAAATGTATCACGGCGAGATAGTGCTAGTTGTTCAATACTTGATAGTAGTTTAGATTCCATACATTTTCACCCGCTTAACCGCAAATCAAATGCGCCTTAGCTTATTTGCGCCAATTTGTTCCAAGACTGCTCGAAAAATTACCTTTTATAAATAGGGGCATCTACCAGAGGCTTTAGCTTTTTCGTTTCACCTCATCAAAATATGGTTCAAGAATTTTTTTCAACACATTTGCACTATTCTCAAACTTTTTTTGTTCCTCTTCATCTAACTCCAGTTCCATGATTTCACGGATTCCGTTTCGGTTAATCACGCAGGGAACCCCAATATAAACATTTTCCTGCCCATAATATCCATCCATATGGGCTGAAACTGTTAAAACGGCATTTTCATTCGAAAATATAGCTTTGGTGATTCGTGCTAATCCCATCGCAATTCCGTAGTAGGTTGCTCCCTTACTTTTAATAATCTCGTAGGCAGCGTCTCGTACACGTATAAAAATATCATCTAAGTCTTCTTTTTTATACTTCTCATTACGCTCTATTACTTTCTTGATTGGGAGTGCGCCTATGTACGCAGAGCTATACACGGGTAATTCACTATCACCATGTTCTCCAATAATATAGGCATGAATATTTTTCGGGGCAATATCAAAATAATCCCCTAGTAAGTATCGAAAGCGTGCTGTATCTAAAATAGTTCCAGATCCTATAACACGTTCCTTCGGTAGTCCGCTATATTTCCATGTTGCATATGTTAAAATATCAACCGGATTCGTGGCGACTAAGAAGATTCCATCAAATCCACTTTCCATCACGTTATCAACTATTTCTTTAAAGATTTTAAGGTTTTTTTCAACTAGGTCTAATCTGGTTTCTCCAGGCTTTTGATTGGCTCCCGCACAAATGACAACTAGATCAACTTTTCTACAATCATTGTAACTTCCGAATTTAATCAGAGTAGGATTTCCTGAAAAAGCTTTTCCATGATTAAGATCAAGTACGTCCCCTTTTGCTTTCTCCTCATTTACGTCAATCATAATTAGTTCATTGACAATTCCCTGATTCATTAAGGCAAAAGCATAGCTAGATCCAACAAAACCAGTCCCTATCAGGGCTACTCGACTTACACGATCCCCTATATTTATACTCATTTTTAACCTCCATATAATCCAATAATAACAACAATTAGTATTTGTACATGTAATTAAACTATTCGAGAAGAAGCGGATATTCCACTAACTCTTCACATAAAAAAAGTACCCCACACAAAGTGGAGTACTCTTGATTATCTTTTCTTTTTCCGTTTCTGACTTTTCTGCGGTGGGACATTATCAAATTTCTTCTTTTTCTTACGTGGCTTGCGTGTCGACCATTCTCCTTCGTTGCTACGATCACGCTTCTTGTTTTCGTCATTATCATTTGTTTTGCGACGGTTACTTCTTTTTTCAGACCTGATGATTTGCGGCTTATCTTTTGAGAGCTGACGGCGGCTGCCTTTCATACCCACAACTTCAAAATCAACAGAGCGCTCATCTTTATTTACACTAATAACTCGAACCGTAATTTCGTCTCCGATACGGAATACATTCCCAGTACGTTCACCAATCATTGCGTAGCTTCTCTCATCATAACGATAGTAATCATCTGTAAGATAGCTGACGTGAACAAGTCCTTCAATTGTATTCGGAAGCTCAACAAACATGCCGAAATTTGTCACAGAGCTAATGATGCCATCGTATTCCTCACCGATTTTATCCATCATATACTCTGCTTTTTTCATGCTATCTGTTTCACGCTCAGCCTCAACCGCACGACGTTCCATATTTGAGGAATGATCTGCGATTTCCGGAAGTTTTTCCTTCCATTTATCCTGTGTCGCATTATCGAGCTTTCCTTGGATTAAATAGGTACGAATTAATCGATGGACGATTAAATCTGGATAGCGTCGAATTGGTGACGTGAAATGCGTGTAAAAGTCAGTTGAAAGCCCAAAGTGTCCGACACTTTCTGGATCGTATTTTGCTTGCTTCATTGAGCGCAGCATGACGGTTGAAACAACCATTTCCTCAGGTTTCCCTTGAACAGCTTCTATTACTTCCTGCAATGCACGAGGGTGAATCGAATTTCCAGCACCTCTTACAAGATAACCAAAGTTCGTAATGAATTCTAAGAAACGTCTTAGCTTTTCTTCATTTGGATCCTCGTGAATCCGGTAAATAAACGGAACATTCATCCAATGAAAATGCTCAGCTACTGTTTCGTTTGCAAGAAGCATAAATTCTTCGATTAATCGTTCTCCAACAGAGCGCTCCCGTAAGACGACATCATAAGGTGCTCCTTCATCATCAACAAGAACCTTTGCCTCTTTAAAATCAAAGTCGATCGCTCCACGCTTCATTCGTTTTTCACGGAGGATAGCAGCAAGTCGTTCCATATCTTCAAACATTGGAACAAGTGGCTCGTATCGTGATCTTAGTTCTTCATCTTTGTCGACCAAAATACTGTTCACATCGGAATAAGTCATTCGTTCCGTTGTTTTTATTACGCTTTGAAAAATATCATGTTTAACAACTGCACCGTTCCCGTCCACTTCCATCTCACAAGACAATGTTAATCGGTCAACCTTAGGATTTAATGAACAAATTCCATTAGAAAGACGATGCGGAATCATCGGAATCACCCGATCCACAAGGTAAATACTTGTTCCACGGTCACTTGCTTCCTTATCAATAGGTGAACCTTCCGTAACATAATGAGTAACATCCGCAATATGTACGCCAAGTTTGTAATGACCATTTTCAAGCTTAGTAACTGTTACCGCGTCATCCAAGTCTTTTGCATCAGCACCATCAATTGTCACGATGACTTCATTTCGTAAGTCGCGTCGGTTTTCGAGATCCTTAGGATCGATAGAGTCAGGTGTTTTATTCGCCTGCTCTAGTACGTCTTTAGGAAACTCCTGTGGCAGTCCGTGTTTATGAATGACAGAAAGAATATCGATTCCAGGGTCATTTTTGTGACCTAAGATTTCAATAACTTCACCTTCTGCACTCATTCGTCCTTCTGGATACGTAACAAGCTGAACGACAACCTTATGTCCTTCAATCGCACCCTTTGATGCTTGCTTCGGGATAAAAATATCATTGGCAATCTTTTTATCATCCGGAATGACGAATCCAAAGTTTTTGCTTTCAGTGTATGTACCAACAATTGTTTTGATACCATGTTCAATAATCCGGACAACTGTACCTTCTTTACGTTGGCCCGAAGATTCCGTGTTAATCCGAACAAGCACGGTATCCCCATGCATGGCGTTTTTCAATTCAGTTGGTGGAATAAACACATCGTCCATTGTTTTATCTTCTGGTACAACAAAGGCAAATCCCTTCGCGTGCCCTGTGATTTTTCCGCGGACAAGGTTCATTTTTTCTGGAAGACCATAACGATTACTGCGTGTTCGAACGACTAAACCTTGTTCTTCCATCACGACAAGAGCTTTTACAAAATCTTTAAAATCCTCTGAGCCTGAGATGCCGAAAGCTTCCTCCAGCTCTTGGACGGTTAGGGGTTTGTATGCTTCTTCCTTCATAAATTCTAATAATTTATTAATATGATTTTGGATTTCCTGTTCCATTTTTCTTTTCCCTCCCGTTACCAATCTAACTGCTCTAGAAATGCATACACATCCTTATGCAGCTGGTCACGTTCTTTGTCTAAGGTAATGACATGTCCTGACTCCTCGTACCATTTGATCTTTTTAAAATCATTTTCAACCGCTTCATATATAATATTCGCACTATCAGGGTTTATCATTTTGTCATGACGTGCCTGTGCAACAAAAGTCGGGGAATAAATCATATCGACATTGTCACGTACTTCTGCGATTAGGTTTTGCAGTGCTTTCAATGTATTCATCGGGGTCTTCTTAAAATCTTCAATCTCTTGTTCGATTTGCTCAGGTGATTTCCCCTCAAAACGCTTGTATTCACGTGCAAATTCAACAACACCCTCATACATCACTTCTTCACTTTTTAGATACATTGGGGCACACATCGTCACAATCCCTTTTATAGGTACAGTGTAACCCAATTTTAGGGAAAATACCCCGCCTAGTGACAATCCGGCGACTGCGATTTTATCGTATCCTTTATTTTTTAAAAATTGATAGGCGTTCGTAACGTCCTCCCACCAATCTTCAGGGCCTGTATGAACTAGTTCTTCAGGTGGAACACCGTGACCTTTGTAAATCGGTGCATAACAAGTATAGCCATTTTTTTCAAGAAATCTACCAAGCATCCGTACGTCCGCTGAGTTTCCGGTAAAACCATGTAATAATAAAATAGCCTTTTCTCCACCTTCAAAAAAGAAAGGTTGAGGTAATTTGATCTTCATTATGTATAACTCCTTTATGATGACTTCTATTATGTTTATTTTACGCTTTTTTTCGGTATTCTACTATCGTAACGGAAAGTCCGTTTTGAGCGCAATAAAAAAGGCTAGACATTAACCTGTCTAACCCACTTTTTGAGTAGTTTTATAGTTCAAAGTAAGAAACTGCAACTGTAAGAACAAAGAATAATACCGCTAGGACCACTGTGATACGATGTAAAACCGCGTCAAGGCCACGAGCTTTTTGTTTTCCGAATAACTGCTCGGCACCACCAGAGATAGCCCCAGATAAACCTGCGCTTTTACCAGATTGTAATAAGACTATTACAATTAACGCAATACATACGATTACTAATAATGTAACAAGAACTCCATGCAACATATAAAACGACACCTCCTGAAAGAACGCATATGACGGTAAGTTAAATGTACCATAAAAATACAATGTGGACAATACTGCATTTTCTGACACTAGCATTTTTTGGTTAATCGCTAAATTTGGGTTGAGTTCACCACTCGACCTGGGTGAACCGCAAAACTACTAATAAGGTGAGGAATTGGGATTTGCCCGATATATTAAGATTATCGTCTGATAAAAATCAATCTATGTCCGATATTTCATCAACAACATCCGATATAATCAAATATTTGTCCAGCATCCTAAAAATGCACTGGATACTCGAACATTTTCCAACGATTCACTTCATTTTTTGCTATGGAAACGTCCATATTAAGGTTGACTACCTTGAAAGGAATGATGTTGAGTGGTCAACTTAGACTTTGATGCGTTTATAAAAGAGCAGAAACAGCACAAATCAAATTATTTAGGCGAGAATACGCAGCAGGGAAAGCAAAAGAAGCAGCAATTGAAAAAAGAAAAATAGTTTTTGATAGGAATTGCGCTTTAGTTTGGTGGAATTGCGCTTTAGGAAACGTTAATTGCGTTTTAATTTGCAGAATTGCGCTTTACTCCGCAGAATTGCGCTTTACCACCATAATTGTGTTCCCATGAAAAAACGACAAGCACCCGCGCTTGTCGTTTTCCTTTTATAAAATTAACCTCTTAGGTTATAGAATGAGCTTAAGCCATTGTATTGAGCTGTTTCGCCAAGATTGTCTTCGATACGTAGTAATTGGTTGTATTTTGCAACACGATCCGTACGTGATGGAGCACCAGTCTTGATTTGGCCAGCGTTTGTTGCAACTGCGATGTCAGCGATAGTGCTGTCCTCTGTTTCACCAGAACGGTGAGAGATAACTGCAGTATAGCCTGCGCGTTTTGCCATTTCGATTGCATCAAATGTTTCTGTTAATGTACCGATTTGGTTTACTTTGATTAGGATTGAGTTACCTACGCCTCTTTCAATCCCTTCAGAAAGCTTCTTCGTATTTGTTACGAATAGGTCGTCCCCAACTAATTGAACTTTTTTACCTAGACGCTCAGTTAGAAGCTTGTGACCTTCCCAGTCGTTTTCGTCTAAACCATCTTCAATTGAGATGATTGGGTATTTTGACACAAGGTCTTCGTAGAATGCAACCATTTCTTCAGAAGTGAGGACTTTGCCTTCTCCTTTAAGATGGTATTTACCGTCTTCTTTGTTGTAGAACTCAGAAGATGCAGCATCCATTGCAAGACGTACTTGCTCACCTGGTTTGTAACCAGCTTTTTCAATTGCTTCTACGATTGTTTGTAGAGCTTCTTCATTTGAACCAAGGTTTGGAGCAAATCCACCTTCATCACCTACAGCTGTGTTTAAGCCTTTTGCATGTAATACTGCTTTTAGGTTATGGAAAATTTCAGTTCCCATGCGAAGTGCTTCCTTGAAGTTTTCAGCACCTACAGGCATGATCATGAATTCTTGGATATCAACGTTGTTGTCAGCATGCTCTCCACCGTTGATGATGTTCATCATTGGTACTGGAAGAGTTTTTGAGTTGAAGCCACCAAGGTATTGGTATAAAGGAACTTCTAAAAAGTCAGCTGCTGCACGAGCTACTGCCATAGATACACCAAGAATAGCGTTAGCACCTAATTTACCTTTGTTTTCAGTTCCATCAAGCTCGATTAATGCTTGGTCGATTGCCACTTGTTCAGTTACATCGAAGCCGATGATTTCTGCAGCAATGATATCATTTACGTTGTTTACTGCTGTTTGGACACCTTTTCCAAGGTAACGGCTCTTGTCGCCATCACGAAGTTCAACTGCTTCATATTCACCAGTAGAAGCACCACTTGGTACTAATGCGCGGCCGAATGCACCTGACTCCGTATATACTTCAACTTCAACTGTAGGATTTCCACGAGAATCTAATACTTCACGAGCGTATACATCTACGATAATTGACATTAAAAATCTCTCCTTTTTCAAATTAGTTTTATTTTATTAAGCTGTTTCCGGTCATTTCTGCTGATTTTTGCACTCCTAGTAAGTCTAGCATAGTTGGTGCTAAATCTCCTAGTTTTCCATCTTCACGTAGTGCTAAACCTTCTTTTGTGACAATGACTGGTACAGGATTTGTTGTATGTGCAGTCATTGGCTGTCCTTCAAGGGTAATAACTTCGTCTGAGTTACCATGGTCAGCGGTGACAATCGCTGTTCCACCTTTTGCGAGAATCGCATCAACGATTTCACCTAGACATTCGTCAACTACTTCAATTGCTTTGATTGTTGGTTCAAGCATTCCTGAGTGACCAACCATATCTGGGTTTGCAAAGTTTAATAAAATTGCATCATGATTATCTTCAGCAATTTCCTTTAAAAGTGCATCTTTAACCTCGTAAGCACTCATTTCTGGCTTTAGATCATAGGTTGCAACTTTTGGTGAGTTTATTAAAATTCGAGTTTCACCAGGGAATTCCTGTTCACGTCCACCACTCATAAAGAAGGTAACATGTGGATATTTTTCAGTTTCTGCAATGCGGAGCTGTTTTAATCCATTTTGTGAAAGCACTTCTCCTAATGTGTTATCCAGATTTGTTGGCTTGAATGCTACATATCCATCGACACTTTCACTAAAGTGTGTTAAGCACACAAAGAATAAATCTTTGGGATGCTTTGGCCCACGATCAAATGAACGGAAATCGTCATTTGTGAATGTGTTCGAAATTTGGATAGCACGGTCCGGTCTGAAATTATAAAAAATCACGGCGTCATTATCTTGGATGGTTGCAACAGGTGAACCGTCTTCTTTCACAATGACAGATGGTAAAACGAACTCATCATAAATGCCGTTTGCATAGGAATCGTCGACAAGATCGAATGCATTTTTATATGTAGGACCTTCTCCGTAAACCATGGAACGGTATGATTTTTCAACGCGCTCCCAACGCTTGTCACGGTCCATTGAGTAATAACGGCCGGACAAGGTTGCAATTTCACCAACACCGTATTCCTTGATTTTCTCATCAAGCTGTTCTAGATAGACTTTCGCAGTTTGAGGACCAACGTCTCTTCCATCTAAAAAACCATGGATATACACTTTTTCAATGCCTTCTGATGCAGCAAGTCGTAGCAATGCAAAAAGGTGATCAATATGGCTGTGTACACCACCATCAGATAATAAACCGAATAAGTGTAGAGCCGTACCATTTTCTTTTGCATGCTTCATAGCAGCAAGGAAGGTTTCATTTTTTTCAAATTCGTGCTCGCGGATTGCAACATTTACACGGGTTAAGCTTTGGTAGACGACACGTCCGGCACCGATATTTAAATGTCCTACCTCTGAATTCCCCATTTGGCCTTCTGGTAAACCAACGGCCTCACCGCTTGCTTGTAAAGTAGCGTGCGGGTATTTATTCCAAAAGCGATCGAAATTTGGTTTATTTGCCTGCGCAACTGCATTTCCTTTTACTTCATCGCGAAATGCAAATCCATCTAAGATGATTAGTGCAACTGGTGATTTACTCATTGCTACCTGCCTCCAAAAGTTTAACAAAAGAGGAAGCATCAAGACTTGCTCCACCAACTAGAGCACCATCAATATCTGACTGTGCCATGTATTCCTTAATGTTTTCAGGTTTTACACTACCACCATATTGAATGCGAACAGCATCTGCTACGTCTTGTGAAAATTGCTTCGCAACAACGTTACGAATGTGTGCACAAGTTTCGTTAGCATCCTGAGCAGAAGAAGATTTACCTGTTCCAATTGCCCAAATTGGTTCATAGGCAATGACAACCTCTTTTGCTTGTTCAGCTGTAAGGCCTGCTAATGCTTTTTCGATTTGTGTTCCAACAAGATCGTTTGTTTGACCTGCTTCACGCTGCTCTAATGTCTCACCACAGCATACGATTGGAACTAAACCATGAGCAAACGCTGCAAGTGTTTTTTGGTTGACTGTTTCATCTGTTTCAGCGAATATTTCACGGCGCTCAGAGTGACCTAGTATCACATAGTCAACACCTAAATCCTTTAATGCTACTGGGCTGATTTCACCAGTAAATGCTCCGCTCTCTTCAAAATGCATATTTTGAGCACCAATTTTAAGGTCGTAATTTCCTTCTTTTACGTTTGCAACAAGACGCTCTAAAAATAGTGCTGGTGCACAAACGACAGAGTCAACCTTTTCTGGTGATGGAATTAGACCTTTGATTTCTTCTACAAATTGTACAGATTCAGAGAGAACTTTATTCATTTTCCAGTTTCCTGCAATGATTGGCTTTCTCATGTTTCACCATCCCTTTCGATGTTGATCTTAATGGAAAGGTGCTTACTTGCACCGATTTTTATTGTCTAGCTTCAGGCGCCATCGGCTCGAGGTCATAAGCCATTCGCTTCGGAAGGTAAAATACACCTTCTGTCAGCGCCTGTCTTATGCTTGTCGCCGATAAGCGGGCGCCTTGTGCTTTTCTTATTTATCGTTAAGTAATTCGACTCCAGGAAGCTCTTTACCTTCCATGAATTCTAATGATGCTCCACCACCAGTTGATATGTGACTCATTTTATCCGCAAGACCGAACTTTTCAGCCGCTGCAGCAGAGTCTCCTCCACCGATAATTGAGTAAGTGTCAGGTGAATCAGCTAGTGCTTGTGCAACAGCCTTTGTACCGTTTGCGAATGCATCTAATTCGAACACTCCCATTGGGCCGTTCCAAATCACAAGCTTCGATTTTTGGATCACATCTTTGTAAATGTCAGCAGTCTTTGGACCGATATCGAGTGCTTCCCAATCACTTGGAATTTCGTTGATCGGAACGATTTTAATGTTCGCATCATTGGAGAAGTCGTCTGCTACTCTTACATCAACAGGCATATAGAAGTTAACACCTTTTTCTTTTGCCTTGTTCATGAATTCATTAGCAAGATCAATTTTATCTTCCTCTAAAAGAGACTTACCAACTTCATGACCTTGTGCTTTTACGAATGTATAAGCTAGCCCTCCGCCAATGATTAAGTTATCTACTTTTTCTAAGAGGTTTTCGATGACACCGATTTTGTCTTTAACCTTTGCTCCACCGATTATCGCTGTGAAAGGACGTTCTGGATTTGAAAGTGCTTTGCCTAGTACTTCGATTTCTTTTTCCATTAAGAAACCTGCAACAGCTGGTAGGTGTTCAGCAATACCAGCTGTAGAAGCATGGGCACGGTGAGCAGCACCGAATGCATCGTTTACGTATACATCAGCTAGTGCAGCAAATTGTTTTGCAAGCTCAGGATCATTTTTCTCTTCACCCGGGTAGAAACGAACGTTTTCTAATAAAAGAACTTCGCCTTCATTCATTTCTGAGATAGCTTGCTCAACCTCTGGACCATACGCTTCATTTGTTTTTCGAACCTCGATACCTAAGTGTTCGCCAAGACGTTTAGCAACTGGGTCTAAGCGAAGTTCATCTACAGCTTTTCCTTTTGGACGACCAAGGTGGCTTGCTAAAATAACCTTTGCCCCTTCTTTACGAAGGTACTCAATTGTCGGTAATGCTGCACGAATACGAGTTTCATCCGTAACCTGACCATTTTGCATTGGAACGTTAAAATCAACTCGACAGAAAACTCGCTTGCCTTTCACATCAATATCTCTTACTGATTTCTTGTTCATTGGGAAGGCCTCCGTTCTATGTAATAGTATTTCAAAACTTGGTACACGCCTGTTAGACATCAAAAAGGGAAGGGAACACTCCCTTCCCTTCACAAGTTCTATTATAGTGTGTGTTGCATATGTTTAGTGAATTATAGTCCTTTTGATGCGATGTAATCTACAAGGTCAACTACACGGTGAGAGTATCCACTTTCGTTGTCATACCAAGAGATAACTTTAACCATGTTGCCTTCCATAACCATTGTAGAAAGAGCATCAATAGTTGAAGAGTTTGCATTACCATTGTAATCAGAAGATACTAGTGGTTCTTCACTGTAACCCATGATTCCTTTTAATTCATTTTCAGAAGCTTTACGTAGTGCTGCGTTGATTTCTTCAACAGTTACGTCTTTATCTAATTCAGCAACTAAGTCAACAAGTGATACGTTTGGTGTAGGAACACGCATAGCTCCACCATTTAATTTACCTTTTAGTTCAGGTAATACTAAAGAAACAGCTTTTGCTGCACCAGTAGTTGTTGGAATGATGTTCTCAGCTGCCGCACGAGCACGACGGTAGTCTTTATGTGGTAAATCAAGAATTTGTTGGTCATTTGTGTATGAGTGAATAGTTGTCATCATACCACGCTTAATTCCAAAGTTTTCATGTAAAACTTTTGCATATGGTGCTAAGCAGTTTGTTGTACAAGAAGCATTTGAAATAACGTCATGGCTTGCTGCATCATACTTATCTTGGTTAACACCCATAACGATTGTGATATCTTCATCAGTTGCAGGAGCAGAAATGATTACTTTCTTTGCACCAGCTTCGATGTGTTTCGCAGCGTCAGCACGCTTAGTGAAACGACCAGTTGATTCAACAACCACTTCAACACCTAGGTCTCCCCAAGCTAGTTGTGCTGGGTCACGCTCAGCTTTAACGATGATTTCTTTTCCATCTACAACAATATTATTTCCATTAACAGATACTTCTGCATCAAGAACGCCGTGAACTGTGTCATACTTTAATAGATGAGCTAGCATATTTGCATCTGTTAAATCATTTACTGCTACTACTTCAACATTTGGATTGTTTAATGCCGCACGTAATACATTACGACCAATACGTCCAAAACCATTAATACCAACTTTTACTGCCATTTTAATTTCCTCCTTTTGTATGTGAAACCTAAAAAAGATTTTTTATATAAGGGTTACCCCTTTATTAACTCTTTCGCAGCACCTTCATCTGTAATTAACAGAGTTCCTGGCGCTTGCTTTAAGTAAGCTTGAATGGCAATTGCCTTCGAAGCTCCCCCAGCTACTGCAATCACATCATGAATTGCAGGAAGATCCTTAAGCTGGATTCCAATTGTTTGAACCCGATGGACGACATTTCCACCTTCGTCAAAATAATAGCCAAATGCTTCCGCGACTGCATGAGAGTCCATAATCTTTTTCATATCCTCTTCATCAGTCTTACGACGCTTTGCCATTGTAATAGCGTCTCCTATTCCGTGAACTACCATACTTGATGACTTTATCAAATTCAGGACATCTCGAATGGATGGTTCAGCCACAAATGAATGGTACGCTTCATTGCTCACAACATCTGGTACATGAAGGAGTCGGTAATCACCGGAGGCCTTTTCAGCCATCTTTGCACAAATTGTATTTGCTTGGTTTTCCACTCGTTCTCCTAATCCACCTCTTGCCGGAACGAATAAAATGCTTCGCCCTTTCGAATCTGGGGTCATCATTTCGGCTACTTCAACAAGGGTCGTACCACCTGTAACTGCGACGATATTTTCTCCGAAAAGCCTTTGTTTTATTCTTGAAACGCAAGCTCTTCCCATTTCTTTTTTCACCCAAGGAGTAGTGTCACTGTCGCCCGAAACGACAATCACTTCTTTTATGTTTAACTTCTCCTTAAGTTTCGATTCTAAAACCTTTAATCCTAAAACTTCCTTCATGACATCCTCAAGGTCTTTTAAAAGCTCCGCGCCCTCTTTCGTTAAGCTCATACCAGCCGTGCTAAAATCCACAAGGTTTTGTTTTTTCAAAAACTCAACCTCTCCGCGGAGGACACGTTCGCTATGACCTAGACTCGTTGAAAGATTCCTTCTTCCAATTGGCTGCATTAGTCGTATGTATTTGAGGATCTCGTGGCGCTTTTGCATAACCTCAAGTAAATCGGGTAATAATTTTTGTTGTACCTCAATGATTGAACTCATCTTTTCATTTCCCCTTTTTACCATAAGGGACTCTTTTTGTCCCTGTGTGACATATTATGTCCCGCTTACAGTAAAAAAAAACAAATCCTTAAAAATATAATATCGCCGTGCTACATGTATATAGTAACAATACTTTTAAAAGAATGCAATAAATAAACTGCCTAATTTTTTAGGCAGTCTAGATAAAGCGCTATCTTTTCACTAAACGATTCAAATAATCTTGGATCGTTTCTTTATGGATAATTCCATACTCTACTTCGTTTCCATCGATTTCGACAACCGGAATCAAGATTTGATATTTTTCCAAAAGCACATCATCCTTATAAATATCAATTTCGTGAAGGTCTAAAGGAAATTCCTCGCTTAGTTCCTCAATCACTTTTTTTGCTTTCGTACAAAGCGAGCAATTGTCCTTTGAATACATTGTTACACGAATGCGACTCAACCTGATACACTTCCAATCTATCTGCTATAACGTTTTCGTTTCGTTGATGAAGGAATTTTTAATTGGTCACGGTATTTTGCGATTGTTCGTCTTGAGACAAGAATACCATGCTTATCCTCAAGTATACTGACAATTTCTTGGTCTGACAAAGGCTTTTGTTTATTTTCTTCTTCAATCATTTGTTTTATTACATTTTTAACATGAGTCGATGATGTATCGCCTTCTCCCGTTGTTTGGATATTGCGACTGAAGAAATGCTTCATTTCAAAAATTCCAAATGGAGTTTGCACAAATTTATCCTTAACGGCGCGGCTGACTGTCGATTCATGAATTTCAAGGGCATCCGCAACATCGCTCATAATCAGCGGTTTTAGATGTGCCGGACCTTTAGTAAAAAAATCCAGTTGGCGATTGATAATTTCGCTCATTACATTTTGCAATGTAATTTTTCGTTGTTCTAAACTCCTCATGATCCACTGGCATTGGTCGACTTTTTCCTGAAGATAGGACTTTGTTTTGGAATCCTTCTCTTCTAAAAAATGCTGATAATATTGCAGGTTCAGCGAAACCTTTGGCAAGTACGAATCTTGCATATGCATAGTGACTACATCGTCTTCAACTTGAATATCAAAGTCCGGAACAATGTAATGTGCTTCCCCACCTTGAAAGGCAGCCCCTGGTCTTGGCTGAAGCGTTTGAATAAAATCAAACACCTGTTGAATATCAAATAGCTTTACATTTAAATCCTTAGCGATATCTTTCCATGACTTTTCGGCGAATCGTTCGAATTGATCTTGAATAATGGTTTCCGCTAAATGGTTTCGGTTCGTGAGTGCCTTCAATTGCAGGAGTAGACATTCCTGCAAAGACCTAGCTCCCACTCCAATCGGGTCTAAGCTTTGAATCATGAGAATCGCTTGTTCAATGGTTTCTGTATTGGTATTGAGATCTTTTGCTATTTCCTCTGCAGAAAAATACAAGTAGCCGTTGGTATCGAGGAGCTGGACGATATATTCAAGCGTCTGTTTTTTTCTGTTGGTTAGCCTCATATATGATAATTGTGTGAGTAAATGCTCATAAAGAGTTGTTTCTTTTTTGCCAATATAGTCGATGGGATTTGTATACGTGTCTTTCGTAATCTTCGTTTTTTTAGATCGTCCAAAATCCGTTGTTTTTACATCAATTAGGGGATTTTCTAGTGTTTGCTCTTCTAGAAATTTAGTCAAATCCAAAGAAGAGTATTGTAAAAGAGTAATAGCCTGCGTTAATTCCTTTGTCATGACTAGCTTTAAAGATTGCTGTTGAAAAAGTCCAGTTTGCATATTCACGTAAGGTTTCCCCCTTCCTTTGAATTAGTTTCAAAAATGGAAGCGTTTACTTTTTATTCGTAATTTTGGTCTCGTTGTTTGGTTAAAAGATATGTGGTTTATTTTATCTTACTTCTATCGTATCGGAAATGGTGAATTTTAGCACGCATTTTTATTCCTTTTTTGAAAGATTCTACCCTAAAGAGGTGATTATTGTGAAAAAGAATGAAATCATATACACTGGCCCAGTCACTGGAACATTGGACGAAGCGAAAAACATTCGAAACAAAGAAGAGTTTGCATCGGAGTTTGATCCCATTCAAACAATGTGGGCCGTGAACCCGGTTGATGAGGATGTGTATGACGGGACATTGGGGTATAAGGATAATTAAACTTGGGTTTGCGTTACCTTCTTGTTTGATTTTGAGCCAAAGAGGGTACGAATACGCGGTTTCCGTTACCTTTTTGTTCGAT
>NZ_JBALOP010000014.1:32189-96605 GCF_036962685.1 Bacillus sp. JJ1566
CCTTTTTGTTCGATTTTGAGCTAAAGTGAGTACGAATACCACAGACAAAAAAACTGACCAGAGATAACTCTCTAGTCAGTTTTTAGTAGCGCCCTCGGCAGGATTCGAACCCACGATAAGAGAACCGGAATCTCTTGTGCTATCCACTACACTACGAGGGCATGTCTTTTAAAAGAATTGCACTCATCATTATAGGATATAAAGCTTTTTATTGCAAGATGAATGTTTAAAACACTCCAAATCGGGTATGATGGAATACGTATGAAATTTTGTTTTTTTCCGTGCCTGAAAAGGAATGTGATAATAGTTTGTAGAATAGAATAATTAAGTAAAGCGAAATGTTTGACCTTTACTGACCATAATTGTATTATGGAAATACATAATTAAAGCTTTTAATTTTGTTTTAAAGGAGGAAGTTAAATGAATTTAATCCCTACAGTTATTGAGCAAACAAACCGTGGAGAGCGCGCCTATGACATCTATTCACGTTTATTAAAAGACCGTATTATCATGCTTGGAAGTGCCATTGATGATAATGTTGCAAACTCAATTGTGTCTCAGTTATTATTCTTAGCAGCTGAGGATCCTGAAAAAGATATTTCTTTATACATCAATAGTCCAGGTGGTTCAATCACAGCTGGTATGGCGATCTATGATACTATGCAGTTCATCAAGCCAAAGGTTTCCACAATTTGTATCGGTATGGCTGCATCTATGGGTGCTTTCTTACTTGCAGCTGGTGAAAAAGGCAAGCGTTTTGCGCTTCCAAACAGTGAAGTAATGATTCACCAACCACTTGGTGGAGCTCAAGGGCAAGCAACTGAAATTGAAATCGCAGCGAAACGTATTCTTTTCTTACGCGAAAAGCTAAACCAAATTTTATCAGAGCGTACGGGTCAACCTTTAGAAGTACTTCAAAGAGACACAGATCGTGATAACTTCATGACAGCTGAAAGAGCAATGGAGTACGGATTAATCGACAAGGTTATGTACCCACAAGATAACAATAAATAAGAATGAAAAAAGTCCTCTCACATCATATCGTGAGAGGATTTTTTTATCCCGTATTAACGGGCAGTAACAAAGGTTTGATGCCAGTAAAAGCCCAATTGCAACTAACAATCAGTAGGGGATGAAGCCCCCTACTGATTGAAGTTTCACTTTATGCTTCTTTTTGAACAAATTCAGTTAATGCTTCAACCGCAGCTTCTTCATCGTTTCCATCTGCAATTAAGGTCACTGTTGCGCCAGTTCCAACTGCTAAACTCATTAAGCCCATGATGCTTTTTGCGTTTACCTTTTTCCCATCCTTTTCTAAAAAGATGTCCGCAGAAAATTTATTTGCTTCCTGGACAAACATTGCGGCAGGGCGTGCTTGTAATCCCGTCCTTAATGTAACCTCAACATGTCTTTCAACCATTTTTTCTTCCTCCTCAAATTTGTGTAAAAATAATCTAAAGTTGTACGATTTTTTATTGTAGATTTCTATTCATACGTAGAACTTACCCAAAAGGTTTCAAAATGATAGCGCTTTATTTTTTTGAAAGTGAACTAAGCGCTCACTTAATGAATTGACCTGCACGTAGCTTGTCGGCAATTTCATCAATTTTTCGAAGCCTGTGGTTAATTCCTGATTTGCTGATTTTTCCGGATGTAACCATATCACCTAACTCTTTTAGCGTGACATCCTGGTAGGCAACACGGAGTTCAGCAATTTCCCTTAACTTATCAGGTAAAATGCCAAGGCCGACTGTTTCATCAATGTATCGGATATTTTCCACTTGACGAATGGCTGCACCGATTGTTTTATTTAAGTTTGCCGTTTCACAGTTCACAAGACGGTTCACTGAATTTCGCATGTCTCGAATAATGCGTACATCCTCAAATCGGAGTAATGCCTGGTGAGCACCGATGACATTTAGGAATTCTGTGATTTTTTCTGCTTCTTTCAAATACGTAATAAAGCCTTTTTTTCGTTCTAATGTTTTAGCATTGAGATCAAAAACGTTCATTAATTCACAAAGAGAATCATTATGTTCTTTATATAATGAAAAAATCTCAAGATGGTACGAGGATGTTTCAGGGTTATTTACTGAGCCTCCTGCTAAAAAAGCCCCACGTAAATAGGAGCGTTTGCAGCATTTCTTCGCAACGAGGGTCGGAGAGATTTCTTGTTGTAGGGTAAAACCTTCAAAAATCTTTAAATCTTCTAAAATATCCTTTGCGTCCTCGATAAGTCGAACAATATATACATTGTTCTTCTTGAGTCTCATTTTTTTACGAACGAGGAGCTCAACAGCAACATTATAGCATTTTTTTAGCAATGTATAAATTCTTCTCGCGATAGCGGCGTTTTCGGTTTGAATATCAACCACTACTTTTTGGTTGGAGAAGGAAAGTGCGCCATTCATTCGGATCAAAGCGGAAAGCTCAGCTTTTGCGCAGCAATCTTTGATGTCTAGGTTTGTCAGTTCTTTTTTCGTCTCTGATGCAAATGACACAGGTTCCACCCTCCTTTTAATCGTAAGGGTGATTTATTAAATCACCCTTTATTATCTTCTACAAGCATATTATATAATAGATTTGCCACTTTTGTTGTGTCATGCCTGATCACATCGTTGTCGTATGCAATAATTTTACCATTAATGATGGATAATCCTAAAGTAGAAAGCCTTTCTAAATCATACACAACAGGCTTAGCCAGTTCTTTTGCATATTTTTCCTTGATGTGCTCTGGAATATCACCATCATTGACCAGAATGGTATCAATAAACTTCAAGCCCATATGATCATTTAGGGCCTGCACATGGTCGCTTGCTGTATAATTCAAGGTTTCTCCGGCCTGAGTCATCACGTTGCAAATATAGACCTTTTTCGCTTTCGCCTTGACAACTTCATCGCCAATTTTGGGTACAAGCAAATTTGGTAAAATGCTTGTGTAGAGGCTTCCGGGACCAATGACAATCATATCGGCCTGGCGGATTTTTTCAATCGATTCGTTTAATGGTTCAATATCATCCGGTGTTAAAAAAACACGCTTGATCTTTTTACCAGGTAATGGAATCTTGGACTCACCTGTAACAACTGTGCCATCCTCCATTTCAGCATTTAAAACGACACTTTTATTAGCGGCTGGAAGCACTTTTCCTCTAACTTTTAGGACCTTACTCATTTCACCAACTGCGTGTACAAAATCGCCCGTTATCGTTGTCATTGCCGCAAGGATCAAGTTTCCAAGTGAATGACCGGATAAGCCATTTCCACCTGCAAACCGATGCTGGAACAAATCCTCAATCAAAGGCTCTACATCTGATAACGCAGCTAATACATTTCGAATATCACCGGGTGGTGGAATATCCATCTCATCGCGAAGTCGACCAGATGATCCCCCATCATCCGCAACCGTTACAATTGCTGTAATATCAACAGGTTGATATTTTAACCCTCGTAAAAGTACGGAAAGGCCAGTTCCCCCACCAATGATGACAATCTTTGGCTGTTTTGGATTGGTCATTACTTTTGTTCCTTTCTCCTCTCAATATCACGGTGAGAAACATGGGTTTGGTAGTCATTCTTGAAATGATTTGCGATATATTCAGCAAGTGTAACAGAACGGTGCTGTCCGCCTGTACAACCAATGGCAATTACAAGCTGGCTTTTTCCTTCCCGCTTGTATTGCGGAAGCATAAATGCAAGTAAGTCGGTTACTTTTTCAATAAACTTCTGAGTTTCCGTCCATTTAAGAACATAGCTTGATACATCCTCATCAAGCCCAGTCCTCGGTCTCATTGCCTCGATGTAATGTGGATTTGGGAGAAAGCGCACATCAAACACAAGGTCAGCATCAATCGGGATGCCATATTTAAAACCAAACGACATCACATTGACTGAAAATGTAGGTCTTGATTGTGATGCAAACTGCTTTAAAATTTTCTCTCGTAGTTCCCTCGGCTTCAAATCCGAAGTGTCAAAAATATATTGGGCTCTCCCCTTCATTTCCTCAAGGATTTCCCGCTCGGCCTGGATTCCTTCAAGTGGTGAACCAGTTGGAGCAAGTGGGTGTGAACGTCTTGTTTCCTTATAGCGTGTAACAAGCGTCGTATCCTTTGCTTCCAGGAATAAGATTTGCGGCGCAATCCATGAAACCTCTGAGAGATCATCAAGGGATGCAAATAAGCTATCGAAAAATTCACGTCCGCGTAGGTCCATGACAAGAGCAACTTTATCCATTTTTCCGCCAGATTCCTTCATTAACTCTAAGAATTTCGGAAGCAAAGTTGGAGGTAGATTATCTACGCAAAAATAACCTAAATCCTCAAAGCTTTGAATGGCCACTGTTTTTCCGGCACCTGACATGCCAGTGATAATCACTAATTGTATTTCACTTGTTGAACCAACACTCATTATATTGCCTCCCTTTAATCAAATGCGCCTTGGCGTATTTGCGCCCAGATTTTTTCGCGATCGAGCGAAAAACTTCCTTTGAAAATCTGTGGCATCCGCCGGAGGCTCTAACTTTATTCAGTCGAAATTTGAACCTCGACTGAATAAAGTTAGCTTGGGTCTAATCTGTATGAAAGTAATTGAAAATCTGGTGTATATGTAAATGTTCCATAAATAACCCCAGAACCTTTAAGTACGTAATCCAAAATATGATAATCACCAGGGGCCATCGGCAGATTAGGTATGTCCTTAATATCTTGCCATTTTAGGATTCCCTCTTCGGACTCATCAACATTTTCTCCTTCAAACTCATTAGCTAAAAAAGAAAACATCATCCATTCCGAAGTTACTTTGTCGCCTTCTTTAATGATAAATGTAAAAATCCCTTTAATATCCGGATTTTTTAAATACAATCCCGTTTCCTCGCGGTATTCACGAATACAAGAATCGCGAATTGATTCGCCTGGCTCCATTTTTCCTCCAGGAGCAACCCACCATCCGCGTCTTGGCTTTTGTAAAAGCAATACTTTATTTTCTTTGCGTACTACGCAATTTGTTACTCTTTGCACTATCTTTCACCCCAAGTCGGTCATAACCACAAAATCAAATGCGCCTTGGCGTATTTTGGCCCAGATTTTAGGCCCACAGGACGTGGGTCACGAAGACGTTGCCACAGGATGTGGCGTTGTTAATCTTTGATCTTTTGAAAATCTGTGGCATCCGCCGGAGGCGCTATCTATATTCAGTCGGGTCTTTAAAACCGACTGAATATAGATAACCGTTTGTAAGCAATCTTATGGTTATTATTATACTATTTCTAACGGGTAGTCACAACGAACAAGATTTTCATGTTGATTTTTATTGAAGGTTTGTACCTTTGGAGTATAAGTGGGCAAAAAAAGGGGGCACAGGGGATGTACCCGTGCCCAAAAAAATCTATTTTATAAAAAGGGGGTCAATTACTACTCTTATCATACTCAAAATATATTTCATCCGTGTTACAGGAGAGTTAAAACATAATTACGATTTTAATTTTTTAATTAACAACAGTGTAATAAAAGCAGCTCGGACTAGTTTTATTTCTGATTCCTAGTTCGAAAGCTTGAACTTTACGCATATATTTTAGTTACGGTTAATGAAGGAAGGAGGAAGTTGAATGAATGAAAAATTGATGGTTCGCCAGGAATTAATGGAGCTTGACCAGAAACATTTTTTACATCCAACCTCACCGATTCAGCAACAGCAAGATCTCGGTCCTGCATTTATTTTTACAAAAGGAGAAGGTGTTTTTCTTGAGGATGTGAATGGGAAGCGAGTGCTTGATGGCATGTCCTCCTTATGGAACGTGAATATTGGACACGGTCGGAGGGAATTGGGTCAAGCGGCAATGGAGCAAATGAACAAGCTCGCATTTAGCTCTTGCTTTGCAACGTTTAGCAATGAGCCCGCAATTCGCTTAGCTGCAAAGCTCGCAGACATTTCACCAGGAAGTTTATCGACCACCTTCTTTACATCAGGTGGCTCCGAGGCAAATGATACCGCATATAAATTAGCGCGGCATTATTGGATTTTACGGGGGATGCCTGAGAAAAAGAAAATCCTCTCTCGCAAGAGGTCCTATCATGGGGTTGCGATGGGCTCAACGAGTGCTACTGGATTGAAGCCATTCCGCGATTTTACGAATTCATTAGCCCCTGATTTTTATTATACGGATAATTTATCAGCCGAAGATTTGCGAAGAACGATTGAGGCAGAGGGACCGGAAACAATAGCGGCATTTGTTGCGGAGCCCGTTCAAGGGGCAGGCGGTGTACATATCGCACCAGATGGCTATTTTAAAGAGGTTCGTGACATTTGCGATGAATACAATATTTTATGGATTACCGATGAAGTGATAACCGGATTTGGTCGGACAGGGAAATACTTCGGGGTTGATCACTACGGTGAGGCGCCTGACATGATGTGCTTTGCTAAAGGAGTTACAAGTGGATACGCCCAATTAGGTGGAGTTGTTCTTTCCGAGACTATTTTTGAGGATTTAAAAGAGCTTTCAAGCGGAACACTTTTACACGGATATACGTATAGCGGCCACCCAATGGCATGCGCAGTTGCGCTGAAAAATATTGAGATTGTTGAAAATGAAGGGTTAATCGAGAATTCCGCAAAAATGGGGGCAAAAATGCTCGATGGCTTTTCGTGGATTCAAGGAGAAAGCAGTCTCGTCAGTCACGTTCGTGCATTAGGACTCATGGGAGCTGTTGAAATCAATACGCCACAGCATGTAAAAGGACCACTTGCACCAAGAATCGTGAATGAGGCGGCAAAAATCGGCTTAATCTGCAGATCCGTTGTATTTGACGGAATGGACACCCTTGTCTTTGCACCCCCGCTTTGTATTAACAAAGAGGAAATGGAGCTTATGATTGAAATGCTGCATCACGCAATCTTTAGGGTGGAACGGGGGGTGTGATTTTTGCAAATGTTTTTCATGTACTACTCCAATTTTACCCCAAAAAACTGCCCTATTCTTATATGAATGGGGCAGTTCTTTATAACGGTCTTCCTATCAAATACGCCTTGCACATTTGCGCCCGATTTTAGGCCCACAGGATGTGGGTCACAAAGACGTTGCCACAGGATGTGGCGTTTTTAGTCTTTGATCTTACGCTGAGAAAAATTTCCTCTGAAAAATCGTGGCATCCGCTGGAGGCTTTAACTTTATTCAGCCGAGTGTTGAACTATACTGTATCAAAAATTCTTATCGCATACATCCACCACTATAAACTTTTGCTGAAAAAAGTTAAAATGCAATTGAAATGTATTTTATTTCAATATATTCATCAATTCCGAAATGCCCACCTTCTCTTCCAAGTCCGCTTTCTTTAAAACCTCCAAATGGGGCTTGAGCTACTGATGGCAGCCCGTCATTTAAACCAACAATCCCATATTCGAGCTGCTCACTTATTCGTATAGCTTTTCCAATATTTTCAGTAAAGACATAAGCCGCCAATCCATAGGGTGAGTTGTTCGCTCTTTCAATAGCCTCTTCTTCCGTTTTAAAAGTTGTGATCGGAGCCAACGGGCCAAATGTTTCCTCTTGCATGCAAATCATGTTATCTGACACATTTACTAGAACTGTTGGTTCATGGTAATACCCTTCACTGTCGTACATTCTTTTTCCTCCATATAGAACCGTTGCCCCTTTTGAGACGGCATCCTCAATATGTTCGGTTACCTTTTCAAGAGCTACTTCATCTATTAATGGTCCAATGTCCACACCTTCCTCAAGACCATTCCCTACCTTGAGATTGGCAACGGCATTTTGGAATTTTTCTTGAAAGGCTTCCAAGATAGACTCGTGAACATATATCCGATTTGTACAAATGCAGGTTTGACCGGCATTTCTAAATTTTGATCCAATCACACCTTCAACTGCCTTGTCGAGGTCCGCATCGTCCATAATAATAAAAGGAGCGTGCCCTCCAAGCTCAAGGGAAATTTTCTTGACTGTGTTAGCTGCCCCCTTCATTAACACCTTTCCAATTTCTGTTGAACCTGTAAATGTTATTTTTCGAACACGTTCATCCTCTAACCATGCATCGCCAATTGCACGTGCATTTCCTGTTACGACATTAATGACACCAGCAGGAATACCAGCCTCACCAGCGAGCTCGGCAAGTCTTATTGCAGTTAGTGGGGTTTGTGAAGCCGGTTTTACGACAGCTGTACAACCTGCCGCAAGCGCAGGCGCAACCTTTCGAGTAATCATGGCAGCTGGGAAATTCCAAGGAGTGATCGCTGCAATAACTCCTACTGGTTGTTTGTTTACTAAAATTCGCTTATTAGGATGGGATGCTGGAATCGTTTCACCATAGATTCTTTTTCCTTCCTCCGCATACCAAGAAATAAAGCTGTTTGCATAGGCAATTTCACCAACCGCCTCCTTTAATGGCTTTCCTTGCTCCTTTGTCATTAATCGACCTAGCTCTTCTTTATGTTCATCAATCAAACGAAACCAATTCATGAGTAACTGTCCACGTTCCCCGGCTGTTTTTTTCGACCATTCTTTAAAAGCAGCATGAGCAGCATCTACCGCTCTTCTTGCTTCGGCCATTCCACCCTTCGGCACGGAAGCAAACACCTTATTTGTAGCTGGGTTGATTACCTCAATGATTTCCTTCGAGTCACTATCTACCTGTTCCCCATTAATATACATAAAATATGTTGACAACTAAAATACCTCCCTTTTAATCTTCCATTCTAATTCATTAAGATCTTACTGCTCTTCTCAACTGTTTCGATCGATTGTTTTAAGATTTCCAGTCCTTCATCTAGTTGTTCATCGGTGATTACAATTGGCATTAGGAGACGTATAACATTCCCGTAAACTCCTGCACTTAGTAAAAGGAGTCCGCGTTTGTTGGCTTCCTGGATAATTTCATTTGTTAGTTTCTTAGAAGGAGTTTTGGTCGTTCGGTCCTCTACAATCTCCATGGCACACATAGCACCAATTCCACGAATATCACCAATGCACTCATATTTATCATACAACTGTTCAAACTTATCCATTACCCTTTTTCCAATTCTTTTTGCCTTTTCATTAAGTTTCTCTTCTTCCATAATATCAAGAACCGCTAAGGCTGCCCTGCATCCAAGTGGACTTCCACTATATGTACCTCCTAATTCACCTGGTTCTGATTGGTCCATAATATCCTTCCGGCCAATTACCCCGCTAATAGGTACACCTGCACCTAAGGATTTCGAAACGGTAATGAGATCAGGAACGACATCGAAATGTTCAATCGCAAAATAACATCCTGTCCTTGCGAATCCTGTTTGAATTTCATCGGCTATAAAAAGGATCCCATATTCTTTGCAAGCTTGATAGACTCCTTGAACGAAACGTTTACCAGGTATGATAAAGCCACCTTCCCCCTGGACTGGCTCCATGACGACAGCAGCAATTGTTTCTGGAGCTACTTCGGTAATTAGGAAGTTTCGAAATTCCTCTACCATGTATTCCTCATACTGTTCAATTGTAAATCCTTGTGGTCTACGATAATGGTAAGGATATGGGGCCTTATAAATTTCGGGTGCAAATGGACCAAATTCATATTTATAAGGCTTAACCTTACTCGTCATTGTCATAGTTAATAAGGTTCTGCCGTGGAAGCCCTTTGAAAATGAAACAATACCTTGTCTTTTTGTATATTTTCGCGCAATCTTAACTGCATTTTCGACGGCTTCCGCACCACTATTTTGAAGTAGCACCTTTTTTTCATGTTTTCCTGGAGCAATGCGAGCAAGCCTTTCAGCAAGCTCGATATACGCCTCATACATCATGATATTAAATCCTGTATGAATGAATTGGTCAACCTGTTCGTGAAGAGCCTGCTTTACCTTAGGATGACAATGTCCTACATTAATTGTTCCAATGGCGCCAACGAAATCAATAAAAGTGTTCCCATCGACATCCTTGATTAGAGCACCTTCAGCTGACTGAGCAAATAGCGGTGCCCCAAAGCTTACTCCCTTTGGTACAGCCTGCTCTCTCCGTTCTAATAATTCTCTTGATCTATTTCCAGGTAAATTTGTTCTGATTGAAGCGTAACCCATCTTACATCATCCTTTCTTGTCTTTGTGTAATTTTATTTATTGCAAAATCTATGCCAATTTTAAAAAACAAAAAACTATTGATTCCGTAAAGGAACCAATAGTTTTTTTGTTTAATACACATTTTCTATGTTGACATGCTGTTCAGCTAAAATTTTTTGATATTTCCTGCTCACAGAGGATTGGCTTATCCCCAGTGCTTTTGCGGCTTTAGTGGTTGTTTTGTATTGCTTTATCGCGAGTAAAATCAGTTGCTCCTCCACCGACTCTAATGCTTGCTGAAGTGGTAAAATTTTCGTTACAATTGGCTTTGAGCTTTTCATGTCCTTCCCAAGAACAAGGTATCGATTCACAAACTCAGCATCAATCGCCTCATCATCAGCTGAAACAACAAGCCGCTCAATCATATTTTGAAGCTCTCTAATATTTCCCGGCCACGAATGAACCTCTAATAGATTTAAAGCATCAGGAGTTAAATGATAGTTCTTATCGTATCGCTCATTCATTTGTTGCACGAAATGAAAGGCAAGTAACGGGATATCCTCTGGTCTTTCTCTCAGTGGAGGAATATGAATCGGAATCACATTTAACCGATAAAATAAATCCTCCCGAAATTCACGGTTTTCTACCATTTTTTCAAGGTTTTTATTAGTAGCTGCAACAATTTGTACATCCACTTTGATTGGTTTCGTGCTTCCAATTGGAATGACCTCTTGCTCTTGAAGTACCCGTAGTAGTTTAACTTGTAAATGTAATGGCATTTCACCTATTTCATCAAGAAATAGGACACCACCATTCGCTTGCTTAAAATATCCTTCCTTTCCATTCTTATCTGCTCCTGTAAAAGCCCCCCTGCTATAGCCGAACAACTCACTTTCAAGAAGGTTTTCCGGGATTGCGCCACAATTGAGCTTAAGGAAAGGTTTGTTCGAGCGTTTACCTAGCTGGTGAATAGCTTGGGCAATTACCTCTTTCCCAACACCTGATTCTCCGTTTATTAAGACCGTTGAGGAAAAAGCGGCAATCTTTTTTACCTGGGTCATGATTTCTTCCATTTTGGGACTACAATATATTAGTTTTTTATAGAATAAATCCTTTGTTTTCATATCATCTAGTTCACGTTTATACTGATCCGAAACTTCCTTCATATGACGAAGTTCGTTCTTAAGTTTTGTCGTTTCTGTAATATCTCGAGATGCAATAATGATTCGAATAAGCTCACCGTTATCATTAAATATCGGTTTTCCAACTGCAAGAATCCGTTTCCCGGCTTTCGTCTCTTGAACGACAGAAACTTTTTTCTTTTGTTCCAGGACTAATCTCGTAACCGAGGGTGTAAATAAACCTTTTTGTTCAAGTTCAATAATGTTTTTTCCTAGCAGGCTTTTTAAGTCTACGCCCCAAAACTGTGAGATTTCTGTATCACTAAAACGAATCAATTCTCCCTCTGCATTTACTACTAGTATTTCGTCATAAACACTAGAGAGAATTGCATGCATATCATGATTTAAATCCTTTATGTATTCAATTTCATTTGCCATTTCTTCAACCATTGGAAGGTCCTGTACAATGATGACCATCCCATCGACCTGTTTCTCTGGAGTATAGATTGGACTGTAATCAACTAAAACACTCATAGTTGTCGTGATGTGAAGCTGATTTAATACTGTGGATCCTGTGCGAAATACGCTGTTGATATGTTCTTTTGCGAAGATATTCTCTGCGGGTGTTTGTAGTACTTTTTCTGGAGTCATTTTTATCATTTCTAAAGCTGATTCATTGTAGGAAACAATATTTCTGTCACGATCTACAATAAATATCCCCATTGGAATCGAGGTTAATATAACCTTTAATAAATCAATATTCTGATTGCCTTGTCGAAACATTTCAGCTAATAGTTCTTCTCTCGGTATGTATCCACTTAACTCTCCAGCATCATCCTTCACCAAAGCAAAGGGCTCACCAATAATTTGAAAGATGAGAGGGAGGGAAACATTCTTACTAAACTGTGAGACTTTCTCAATAGGAATTAGTTTGTTCTTAATTTTTTCTGCTGTTACTCCTATAACCTCTCCACCTTTAGCTGAAAATACCTTCATAGGGACATATCCGATGATTCTTTGTTGCTTTCTTATAAAAAGGTAGGGTTCTTGAGTATTGCGAAAATGTATTACCTCACGTTCTTTTTCAAGTGATTCGATATCAGTTACTACTAAAGGTTTTATCATTTTTGGATCAACTGAAAACATGAACTACTATCCCCCTTTTCCATATGGCTCTATTATATCACTAATTATATAGAATTTTTAGATAAATCTAAATGATAAAAAAGAGAAGACAGAATCTTCTCCTAAAGTACAGTGAAATTTCAATGATTGAGGTTTTACTGCATTTTAATGTGGGATGAATGAATCGTCTTTTACATAAGTAAGAACCATACCAGGTATTACTTCATCTCCTTCTTGGACTTCGATTGATTGTACACTCCCTCTAATCCCCACCGCGATTGTCTTATCCTCACCATAAAGGGTTTGAATGATAAAAAGTGGCTCCCATTCAGCTACTTTATCTTTTTCCTTTATTTTGATCTTTTTTATTGTTCCATGGTAGGGGCTAGTAATGATTTCATCATACTCCACTTATTCACCTCCTCTCTTCAATGATTTATTTAGTAGTTTTGTTGCAAATAATGTGCCAAATCGCATTTCCTTTTTACTTGTTTACTGGTAACTAATCCGTATTCAATGAATCGATTGATTATTCATTTATGCATAGTTTATTCATTTACTCATAGCCACCTGTTTTTTACTCTCATCCTATTGAATTAGACAAATTGGTATGAATTTTGCACTATTCAAGAATGATGATTTCGATGGGAGGAGATTATTTGAAAAAAATAAGCAAACACACGATTACTGGAGGAAGTAGTATGGTTGAAAAATTAACTGGCACCCCCCGCCGTGATGGCTTTAGAATGCCAGGAGAATTCGAGCCCCATAAGGGAACTTGGATGCTTTGGCCTGAGAGAACTGACACCTGGCGATTAGGTGCGAAGCCTGCTCAAAAAGCCTTTGCAGAGGTTGCAATGGCAATTTCTAAATTTGAACCTGTTACCATAGGTGTTTCTGCAAACCAATATGAGCATGTACGAGAAATACTCCCCCGCTCCATCCGTGTCGTTGAGATTTCCTCTAATGACGCATGGATGAGGGATATTGGACCTACCTATGTAAAAAATGAGGAGGGTGAAGTCCGCGGAATTGACTGGGGCTTTAATGCATGGGGTGGGCTTGAAAACGGTCTTTATTTTCCATGGAATTTAGATAACCTAGTCAAACAAAAGGTGTTGGAAATTGACCAAATCAATCGCTATGATGCTCAGGATTTTATCCTCGAAGGTGGAGCCATTACTGTCGATGGAGAAGGCACCCTTATTACAACTGAACAATGTCTATTAAATAAAAATCGAAATCCTCATTTATCTAAAGATGAAATTGAGTATCGTTTAAAAGAATATTTACATGTGGATACGATTATTTGGCTAAAAAATGGAATGCTTTTTGATGAAACCGATGGGCATGTCGATGAGGTTGTTTTTTTCGTACGCCCTGGTGAAGTTGCCATGAGTTGGACTGATGATAAATCCGATCCACAATATGATATTTTGTCTGAATGCTATAACCAATTAAAAGATGCCTGTGACGCGAAAGGGAGGATGTTTAAGATTCATAAGATTCAAATCCCCACGCAAATTGAAATAACAGATAAGGAAAGCGAAGGAATTGATATAGCACGTCATAGTTATGGTCGGAAGCCAGGTACGAAACTTGCTTGTACTTATATAAATAGTTATTTATGCAATGGGGGTATCGTTATTCCTGGGTTTGGGGATCCATATGATTCAATTGCGTTTCGTCAATTTGAAACCCTTTTTCCAGATCGAAAGGTAGTCCAAGTCAATACGAGAGAAATTGCTCTAGGGGGCGGGAATATCCATTGCATTACCCAACAGATACCAATCTAGTACGAAATAATGAAAGGATGTGTACACATGAATAGAGGTAAAATGAAAATCGCATTAATTCAGCATAGTTGCTCGGATGATCGGCAAGCTAATCTAGAAAAAGCAACGGATTTGATCCGTAAAGCTGCAAAGCAGGGGGCTCAGGTAATATGTACACAAGAGCTTTTCACTGGCACCTATTTTCCGCAAACAATTGATGTCAATAAATATGATTGGGCAGAACCCATTCCTGGACCATTGAGCAATCACATGCAAGACCTAGCAAAAGAGCTTGAAGTCGTCCTGATTACCTCTTTGTATGAGTATGTAATGGATGGTCTTTATTTTAATACTGTCGTTGTTTTTGATGCGGATGGAACAAATCTAGGAAAATACCGAAAACATCATATCCCTGAAGGTCCTCAATATATTGAAAAATACTATTTTACAGAAGGGGATTCTGGTTATCCTGTTTTTGAAACAAAATACGGAACCATCGGTGTACTCATTTGTTGGGACGAGTGGTTTCCTGAGCCTTCTCGTATCCTAGCGTTAAAAGGAGCAGATATTATTTTCTACCCTTCAGCAATTGGCTCCGAGCCAGACCACCCTGAACTTGATACGTCTCAAACATGGATAGATGCCATTCGAGCACATGGTATTCACAATAATATTTTCATAGCCGCCGTGAATCGCGTGGGGCGTGAATATAGCACGGAAGGTCATATGGAATTTTATGGACGCAGTTTTATTAGCAATCCATGGGGGACCGTTCTAAAAGAAGCGGAAACAAATGAGGATGAAATTATCATGTCCGAAATTAATCTTCATGAAATTACCAAGGCCCGAAATATTCTTCAATTCCATCGAGATCGACGACCTGACAGCTATGGTGAATTATTAAAAAGGGTGTTGAAATGATGGCGAGGGCAAAACCCGATAAGGCATAAAAAGCCTTATCGGGTTTTTACGTCTATTTAAATAAAAAATGCCCAGGGAATTTGCTCCAAGGGCATCTATAATCTATTTTTCACTTACATTTTCTAATACCTGTTTAAAAGTGGCAATGACTTGGTCTACTTCTTCAATGCCAATAGTTAATGGTGGTTCAATTCGGAAGGTTTTGGAATTAACAAGGGTTCCTGCTACTAGCACTCCATTATCGAATAGTCCTTTTGAAACCTCATAGCCAATCTCATCTGTATGAAATTCAACACCAATTAACAATCCCTTACCACGAATTTCTAATACCAGCTCAGGGAATTCATTACCTACTTCATTTAGCTTTCCAAGCATGTATTCTCCGACCTCGGCCGCACGCTGTGGAAGATTTTCCTCAATCAATACATCGATTGTAGCAATTGCTGCCGCACAGGCCAATGGATTTCCTCCGAAAGTGGTTGTATGCATGAATGGATTAGGGAATAAGCATTTAAAAACTTCCTCTGTTGCAACTACTGCTCCTGCAGGCATCACACCTCCACCAAATGCTTTTGCTAAACAAAGAATATCGGGCACCACACCATAGCCTTCAGCCGCGAACATTGTACCTGTGCGTCCCATTCCTGTTTGTACCTCATCAAAAATGAGAAGAGCTCCAAATTCATCGCAAAGTTCACGTACCTGCTTTAGGTACCCTTCTGGTGGAAGAATAACTCCACCTTCACCTTGGATAGGCTCAAGGATTACAGAATTTACATCTTCACCTACTAGAGCACATGACTCAAATGTTCTTCTCATTGTTTCAATGTCACCAAATGGTACATGGCGGAAGCCTTGTATCATTGGAAGGAATGGTTTCCTGAATACCCCTTTTGCTGTCGCTGAAAGAGACCCAAGGCTTTTACCGTGGAATGCTCTTGTAGTTGCAATGAAGGTCGTTCTGTCGCTATGCATTTTTGCTAGCTTAATAGCTGCTTCAACACTTTCTGTTCCACTATTAACAAAGAAGGAATATTTTAAGTCACCAGGTGTAATTTCACCTAGTATTTTTGCAAGCATTGCACGCAGTGGATCCAGTAAATCCTGACTGTGAAGTGCCTGTCGTTTTAATTGGTCCGTAACAGCTTTCACTACCTTTGGATTTCTGTGACCCACATTATAGATTCCAAAACCACCTAGGCAATCAATATATTCCTTGCCATTTACATCCTTAAAGCAGGAGCCAGAATCAGACCATTCAACGGCAGCAAACTGTTTATCCTTTGTTACCGTTTTACGATAGTCTAAAAACCCAGGATTCACATGTTCCCTAAAACCATCGACTGTTTCTCGGGTTACCCATGCTGCTTCTTCCTTCGTAATTTGATCCTTCTCAATGATAGATAATACTTTTTTGATATAATCAGTAACTCCTGCATAATCCTTTTTTTCCAACTCTTTATTCGTTGTATTTATACTCATTTTTTCTCTCCTTTGTTTTATTGTTCGAACCATCCCGATGGTTCAACCTGTAGATTAATATTGATTTGCTTTACTTCCGTAAATTCTTCAAATCCAAAGGTTCCTAACCCACGCCCAATTCCGCTTTGCTTATAGCCACCCCAAGGAGCTTCATTGTAGGTTGGATGATACGTGTTAATCCACGTAATCCCTGCGCGAATTTTCTTAATGACACGAAGTGCTTTTGCACCATCCTGTGTAAACACCCCAGCAGCAAGCCCATAATCCGTGTTATTTGCTAGTTCAATGGCTTCTGCTTCATCTTTAAATTTCTGGACAACCAGAACAGGTCCAAAGATCTCCTCCTGAACAATTCTCATATCAGGTGTTGTATCAATAAATATAGTTGGCTCCACGAAATACCCATTTTCTAGACCGTTTGTTGTAATCCTGTTACCACCACAAACAAGCTTTGCTCCTTCCTGTTTGCCAATTTCAATATACGATAGGACTTTTTCCATATGCTGTTGACTTACAAGTGAACCCATTTCGGTATTAGGATCATCCCCAGCACCCACCCGTATTTTCTTTGCTCTTTCTACTAACCTATCAATAAACTTGTCATGAATGCTTTCTTCTAGGAGTAGTCGAGAACCTGCAGAACATACCTGCCCTGCATTGGAGAAAATTCCAAATAGAGCATAATCAACTGCTGTATCAAAGTCAGCATCAGCAAATACAATATTTGGTGATTTCCCACCTAATTCTAATGAAATCTTCTTTATATTACCGGTAGCCGCCTTCATAATACTTCGGCCCGTTGCCGTACCACCTGTAAATGACACCTTATCTACTTTATGGCTTTCAGCAATCTCATTTCCAACAGTTGGTCCCGGTCCCATTACCATATTCGCTACCCCTGCAGGGATACCAACCTCTTGAATGATTTCAAATAGTTTAATAGAAGTTACTGGGGTAACCTCGGAAGGTTTGAATACAATCGTATTTCCCGCAGCAAGTGCAGGTGCGATTTTCCACACTCCCATAAGAAGTGGATAGTTCCATGGAACAATTAATCCACACACGCCAACTGGTTCACGAACCACCATAGCTTGCATCGGATCTGCGACATGGTAGGTTTGACCGTCTGGCTTTGTAGCTAAGCCTGCATAATAGCGAAAACAGGCAACTGCGTCTGCTACGTCAAATTCGGTTTCTCTAAGTGGTTTTCCATTATCTTCTGTTTCAAGTTTAGATATCTCATCCGCACGTTCCTCAAGTTTATCTGCAATTTTAAACAGGTAGGATGCCCGTTCTGCAGCAGATAAATCGGACCAAATTCCTGAATCAAATGCATGTCGTGCTACATCTATAGCAATCCCGGCGTCCTCAACATCTCCTTCTGCTGCTTCTGCAATGATTTTTCCATTAGCAGGATTTACAATAGAACGGGTCTTTTTACTTTGGGCATCAACCCATTCCCCATTTATAAACATCTTTAGTTTCTGCATTTCCATCCTCCCCTTTGGTTTTTCTCAACTATGTAATATGCAAAATGTGTGCCAAGTTTATTGTTCTTTTTTCCTTTGCCTCCATGATTGTTTTTGACCCGGAATGCAAAATTGAATAACTTATTCACATGTGCATAAAAACGAAAAAGAGAGGTACATCGACTAACTACTGCCACGCCTTGTGGCAAACGTCGATGCCAGCACCTTCTCGAAAATGCATTGCATTTTCTTCGTGCGATGTTTATGCTGCGAAGCCTTCCTTGTCCTGTGCAAGTCCGACAAGCATAAAAAAGTCGGCCAGAAGGATGCTCTTTATCCTTCTTGACGGATTGGCTAGACCAGAGAGGGGATAGGCGGTGGAGCTAGACATTAAAAATCATATAAAAATCCCTCTACCCAAAAAAACGGATAGAAGGATAATGGTTAATTTTTAATTTCAGACCAAATTCGATCGTAAATCTGTGTAGCTTCACCTACATCGATGTTATACTCTCCCTTTGCCAAATCCTCTTCTGGAACTTCAAGAGTTTTTCTAACATCATCAGGTAAAAGCTTTAGAGCTTCAACATTTGGATTTCCATATGGATATTCCATTGAGATTTCCTTACTGATTTCTGGTCGTAAAATGAAATCAATAAATTTCTCGGCATTTTCCTTATGTGGTGCATCCTTTGGAATGACAAAGTTATCTTGCCACAGATTCATCCCTTCTTCAGGGAACACGGTCTTGATTGCAGGATTTTCCCTTGCAGCAAGGGTAGCTTCTGCCCCCCACACGATACCCGCTTTTACTTCACCACTCACAAGGAGCGTCTTTGGACTATCACTATCAAATGCCTTAATATTTGGTTTAAACTCAAGTAGTTTTTGCTTTGCTTCTTCAAGCTCCTGCTCATCTATACTATTTTGCGAATATCCTAACAGGGCAAGCATATTACCAACTAGCACGCGGACATCATCCAGGACAACAAGATTATCCTTAAACTCCGGGTCGAACAAATCAGCATACCCTTTAATTTCCTTGTCGACTAAATCCTCATTATAGGCGATAACTGCCTTTCCCCACATATACGGAACAGAATATTCATCATTCGGGTCTGCCTGTGTACCTAGAAAACTATCACCGATATTTTTGAAATTAGGAATGCTTTCTTTGTTTAATGCTGCAAGCATATCTTGCTTTCGCATAATCTCTATAAAATAGGTAGAGGCAACTGCAATATCGTATCCCGTATTCCCAGCCTGCAGTTTTGCTAACATTTCTTCATTGGAGGAATACGTATCATAGTTCACTTTAATACCTGTTTCTTCCTCGAATTGCTTGATCACACTCGTTGGCAAGTATTCAGACCAGTTAAAAACATTCAGGACCTTTTCATCAGATTTTCCTCCTGCTTTATCTCCACCACAAGCTGTTAGCAACATGGAAGCAAGAAATAGAATCACAAAAACGGACATACCAAAATTCCTTTTAAACGGCATATAACACTCTCCCCTTTTTAAGAAAATAGAAATGTAACTTTTCTATTAATCTTGCAAGTTATATGCCAATTCTTTTTTCAATCGACTGGTATGACCTTTTTCCGAGGCTTAGTGTCTTTTGTGATGATTTGGTAGTAATCATTCCGGCGATCCTTAAGTGGTGTTTCCGTACCATTCTTGCGATTCCGGCGCAGGCTTTCAAGGTCAACTTCACCGACAACGATTGTTTCGATATTTGGATTACATTCTCCAACGATTCCATTACTAGAGAATGTAAAATCAGACGGTGAAAAAATACCAGACTGTGCATATTGAACATCCATATGCGGAACATGCGAAAGGTTCCCAACCGTTCCTGCGATTACAGTATATACTTGATTTTCAACTGCACGCGCTTGTGAACAATAGCGCACTCTTAAATAGCCCTGCTGGTCTTCTGTGCTAAATGGGGTAAATATAATTTGAGCACCTTTATCAACCGCAATCCGTGCCAGTTCAGGAAATTGAATGTCATAGCTGATCAAAATTGATATTTTTCCACAGTCTGTATCAAATACGTGAACATCGTTTCCAGGCTGAACACCCCACCATCTTCTTTCATCAGGGGTGATATGAAGCTTATATTGTTTATCGATTGTTCCATCACGTCTAAATAAATACGCGACATTATAAATTCCATGGCCTTCCTCAACAAAATGGGAGCCACCCACAATATTTATATTGTATTTTACCGCAAGCATTGAAAATAGATTGATATATTCCTCTGTATATTCGGCAACCTTTTTAATCTGTTTACTTGGAACCTGTTCTTTTATAAATGATAAAAGCTGCATGGTAAATGTTTCCGGAAATACTGCAAAATCCGAGTGAAAATTAGAGCTTGCATCAATAAAGTATTCACATTGCGTTTCAAATTCCTCAAACGACTTAATTTTCTTCATCATGTATTGAATCACAGAGATCCTAACAGGCAAAGCCCTTGTATAGATACGCCTCGTTTTCCTTGGTAGATAGTCCGGATTATTCCATTCCATAAGGGTTGCATAGCCTAACGAATCCTTGTCAGTTAAATAATTGGCATTGATACGTTTTAATACAAACCCATTCATCATTTGAAATGTTAGTGCAGGATCATATATATTTTGCTGCAAGACCTGTTCTACATATTCTCTAGCAGACATTTTATCGGCATATTTGTGATAGTTTGAGATTCTGCCTCCAATGATGATACTCTCTAAGTTAAGTGCTTGAGTTAGCTTCATACGTGCCTCATAAAGACGACGGCCAATTTTCATCCTCCGATAATCTGGATGAACCATTACATCAATACCGTAAAGATTTTTTCCTTCTGGGTCATGATTTCGAATATAGGAATTGCCACTAATTTCATTGAAGGTATGCTTATCGTCATATTCATCAAATTCAACAATTAAGCTTGAGCAGGAGCCAATTATCTTTCCGTCATACTCTACGCAAAACTGACCTTCTGGAAAAATAGAGAGATGACTTTCTAATTCATCACGTTCCCAATTCTCCATATTAGGGAAACAAATTTTTGACAGACCAATTATTTCATCAATATCCTCATGTTTGATATTCCTTAAAATCATCTTCTTCTCAAATCTCGAAAGATCGATGGTTGGCACAAATATCTACCCTTTCTTAATTTATTCAATTTTTTAATTGTAGCCACAGTGACGGTTGTTGTATTTCAGTTTAGGTTGAACAATAATTAGAATTGTATGGAAACAAATTTTTCTTCCAAGTACTCCTCTAATCCGTATTTTCCACCTTCCCTTCCGATGCCACTTTCCTTCACACCACCAAAAGGAGCTTGTGCCACAACAGGAGTCGGATCATTAATTCCTACAATTCCATAGTCAAGTTCCCGCATGATCCTCATTGCTCGACTTAAATCCTTTGTGTAGCAGTATGAAGCCAAACCATATTGCTCATGATTCACCTTCCCAATTACCTCTTCTTCAGTCGTAAATGAAATAATCGGAGCGACTGGGCCGAAGGTTTCTTCCGTTAGGATTTTCATATTTTCATTAGCCCCAGCAATGACAGTTGGCTCATAGAAGCTACCCTTTAATCCCTCCTTAACAACCTGTTTTCCTCCACAAAGGAGTTTTCCATTATGAGAAAGTGCATCCTGCACATGCTCCTCAACCTTTTCTAATGCCTTCTTATCAATTAAAGGACCCACATCTATGCCTTCCTCCAGCCCATTTCCAATCGTTAACTTACTTACACGTTCGGCAAGCTTTCGACCAAACTGATCCGCAATCTTATCCGCAACATAAATGCGGTTTGTACTAATACATGTTTGCCCGCAGTTTTTAAACTTTGTTAGCATAATCCCCTCAACAGCTAAATCTAAATCTGCATCCTCAAACACAACAAATGGCGCGTGTCCCCCTAACTCCATGGATACCTTTTTTAGCTGTGGGGCAGAGTCTTGGATCAACTTTTTCCCAACCTCAGTTGACCCAGTAAACGTAATTTTTTTCACGTCTGGATTACTTGTCATTTCAGCGGCAATTTCGGAAGCAGAACCAATGACTAAATTAACGACCCCCTTAGGTAACTCAGCTTCATGAAAACATTCAAAGACTTTAATCGCTGTTAGCGGTGTTGCTGATGCGGGTTTTAAGATCACTGTGCATCCAGCCGCTAATGCAGGAGCCAGCTTACGAGTAATCATTGCAATTGGAAAATTCCATGGTGTTATGGCTGCTGTTACTCCTACAGGTTCACGTAACACCATTAAATGTTTATCAGGGTGGGATGGGGTCAGTGTATCTCCATAAATTCGTTTTGCCTCTTCGGCATACCAATCAACATAATCAATTGCAATGCCAATTTCACGGATTGCTTCTGGAATTGGCTTGCCCATTTCAGATGTCATTACGACAGCAATTTCATTCGTTTTTTCTCGTAAAAGAGCTGCAACCTTTTCAAGGTACTGTCCGCGTTCCTTCCCCGTTGTCTTTTTCCAAGTTGGAAAAGCTAAAGCTGCAGCAGCTATTGCCTCTTTTGTTTCCTCTGTTCCCCCGAAGGCAACCTCCTGAATTCGTTCCGATGTTGCCGGATTGTTTACCTGAAGCGTCTTTCCTGAATTCGATTCCTTCCATTCTCCGTTTATATATAACATGGTTCCACTCCTTTTAGATGTTGGTACATTTTTTTACACCTCAAAATACCCATTTAACGAAGGTTTTCCAATACATACCTGCATTGTTCGTTTTGATAGATTCATAATGACAGAGAAGACTGTCTCCATTTGACGATGCTCAGGCGCACTCGTATTCACATAATGATTGATCGAATTCGGGTAGTTGAAGGTATCAGAGAACCATTCCTTAAAGCGATTCTCGTTAATTTCATTACCAGCTCTAATGCTTGCAGAAATCAGTTGTTCTGCTCTATTTTTACGGATCATTGAATCCTCAAATTTATATTCATTCATATCTGTAAGATGTTTTTGTACTTCAAGTGAACAAATATGATTCGTATGGACAACCACCCCTTCACTGTTTGGAATCATATCCATTCCAAATGGTGAGACCTCAAAATTAGCTGCCATTGCCTGCCCATTCTCATCTTCGCTGGCAATAAGGAAATTGGCTGCAGAGGCCATTTGACGGTGTTTAATCTTAGATATAGCTTCATGAAGTGTATGAGAATTAAGGACACTTCGCAGTCCCAAATGAATCGGAATTTGATTCGACTTTTTATCAGTATGGAGTGCATTCAAACAAACACCAATCCCGCTACTATTGAATCCGATTTTCCCAATTAATCCGCCCTCGGTTATCATTTTGATTGTGGGCTTATTCTTTTGCTCAATTTCAAGTAGGAGTAAGCTATTTGCTTGGTCAGATTTCCAATCCCAATTTTGGCCAATAATCGTTTCTTTTGTATGTGGAGGGGTTATTGAAATAGCCGTACAACCATCTGAAAATGGTTTTCTTCCTGCTAAGGCAATTTCACTTCGAGTATTCAACGCTAAAATATCCTCAAAGCGTACCCCAGCCCCCTTTGCGACTCCTACCATTTCCTCAATTAAGTCACGATTATAAGCTTCAATGGCTGGTAAATGTTCCAATGCTATCTGAATAGCTTGCTCCCAGCTAATTTTGCTATATCCGTAGAAAAGAGATTCATACGTATCAAGACTTTGATGAACCTCATTTTTCCCTTCGCTGCCATGTTTTTCACCAATTTCCTTTGGTGTGCCTGACAACTGGAGTTTTTTTATCATGTCGACATTCCTTTCTTGTTGGCTTTTTACTATTGTATGCTTGCATATGTTGAGCCTATTATGAGATGGCGTCTTTAACCTTAAAATAGTACTTCATGAGGCCGACTACTTTCCCGTGCTGACTATAAAACGGGATCGGGCGTAAATCATTTTTTTCAAATGGGTTTTTTCCATTGTTTTCGGAGAGGATATTTCCAGCAAGCAGTTTCCCCATTAATGTCGACATTGCAGCACCATGCCCGGCATAGCCGAAAGCGAAATGGGTACCGTCGTCAAGCTGGCCAATGTAAGGAAGCATTTCCCTCGTAAACCCAACCTTCCCACTCCAGCAAAATTCAACCTTATACTTTTTCAACTCTGGAAATACAGTATTCATCCCCTCTTTCAACTTGAGGTACAGTGGAGATGTATCACCACTTAATGACCTGCCAGATCCCCCAAATGCAATCCGATTGTCAGGAGTTCTCCTGAAGTAATAAAGCATGTGCTTTGTATCAAAAATAGCTCTATTATTCGGGATTAACGAAGAAACTAGCTCTTCAGGTAATTGTTCCGTAGCAATCATAATGCTTTCAACTGGTATGACACTTCGAGAAATCGTTTTATGTAGGTTCCCTGAATAGGCATTCGTGACAATCACTAGATGATCGGCAGTAACTTTTCCTTCCTTCGTTTCAATGGTGACTTTACCATTCGAAGCTTTATTGATTTGAAGTGCCTCCGAATTTTCATAGATGACACCTCCTAATTTTTCTACCGTATCTGCTAACCCGAGTACGTAATTAAAAGGATGATAGGTTGCACTATTTTCGTCGATACAACCACCGTGATAAAAATTTGTTTTTAATTCTGTTTGTAAATCCTTCTTGTCAATTACCCGAACCTTGTAATTAAAATCTCGTTCTAGTATTTCTTGCTCCTCCTTTAACCAGTCGATATGTGTAGACTTATAGGCTGCATAAAGATGACCAGAGCGCTTGAAGGAACATGCAACTTGATTATCCTTACTAATTTGTTCAATTAAATCAATGGAATCAAGAGACATTTGTAGCATTTGTTTGGCCGTTTCTAATCCTTTTTTCTTGGCTAATGAGCTCATGGAGTCAATGAAGCCTGTTAATATTTGGCCGCCATTTCGACCGCTTGCCCCGCTTCCGAGATAGCTTTTTTCAAGTACAATAGTTTTAACGTTTTTCTTTTGTAAATGATAGGCCGTTGATAGACCTGTAAAACCTCCTCCTATTATGACCACATCACACTCTTGGTTACCGGATATGGATGAGCGTTGTTTTCTCTTATTTGATGTTGCTTCCCACATTGAAACTTGTATCAAAATGTCCACTCTCCTACACTTTTCCGATTCTCTCTAACATAAATTTATGCAAGTATCGTACCAGGTTATTATTTATACAAAAATTCAATGTAGAAATAGAATTTTATTGTGGATAAGCATTATGCAAAAATGAATAAGTTATTCACATGTGCATAAATACCTTTTTGTTTTCTTACTCTTTTTTTATTTCATGTAACTTTTAGTTGGAATGAATCTTGCATATTAATTAGGTAATCGTTTTTTTGGCTGGAGGGGAAAAAGATGAATAAAGAAGAGTTATCTACAAGTCAACCGGTCACATTGCACACAAAACGACCGAAAAAGAGGAGGATAAAGAGTACAGGTCCCATTTGGATGCTATCCCCAGTAACATTCTGGATGATTGGATTTTTATTTATACCAATTGTCTTAATTCTTGTTGTAAGCTTTATGACTAGGGGGACGTATGGTGGTATTGAATACGTCTTTACCTTGGAGAATTATGCACGTTTTTTTGATTCTCTATATATGAACATTTTGCTTTCATCCATCTTTATGGCAACCGCCACAACTGCCATCTGTATTATTTTCGGATATCCATTTGCGTACTTGATTGCACGATCTTCACCTAAGTATCGAACTTTGTTATTATTCCTTGTTATCATTCCTTTTTGGACGAACTCACTTATTCGTACATATGCATGGATTATTTTGCTGCGTACTGAAGGGGTGATTAACCATCTCCTAATGAGTATCGGCTTGATTTCAGAACCACTTGCATTACTTTATAACAATGGTGCTATATTGATAGGACTTGTATATACTCTGTTTCCATTTATGGTTCTTCCGTTGTATGCGTCGATTGAAAAGCTAGATAAATCATATTTGGAAGCAGCCAGTGATTTAGGAGCTAAGGGATGGCAAACCTTTATGAAAATTACACTCCCTTTAACAATGCCAGGTATTGTGGCTGGTTCCTTACTTGTGTTTATTCCAACCTTAGGACTCTTTTTCATTCCTGACTTAATGGGAGGAGCAAAGACGATGATGATTGGAAATCTGATTAAAAATCAATTCCTAACTGCAAGGGACTGGCCATTTGGAGCAGCGTCGTCCATTATTCTAGTCATTTTAACCATGATTTTAATCTTTGTTTATCTGCGGATTTCAAAAGGAAATAAAGATGACTTGGGGGTGATGTAAGGTGAGTTCAAGGTTTACAAAATGGTCGTCAATCATCTATGGCGCTCTTATTTATTCGTTTTTGTATTTACCGATTCTCATTTTGATTTTATTTTCATTTAATAAATCAAAGCTTAACGCTGTTTGGACTGGATTTACGTTCGAGTGGTACGCAAAGCTTTGGTCAAATACGCAGGTATTAGAGGCAGCCAAAATTACAATTATCGTTGCGATTGTTTCTACGATTGCCTCAACCATTTTAGGAACGCTCGTATCTGTAGGGATGTACAAATATTATTTCAAAGGAAAATCACTACTCGATGGAATGCTTTACATTCCCCTTGTCATGTCGGAAATCGTAATGGGGATTGCATTACTTGCATTCTTTTCGATGGTAAAAATGCCATTAGGAATATGGACACTCATTATCTCTCATATTACATTTTGTATTCCATATGTTGTCGTCGTTGTAAGGGCACGTTTGAAAGGATTTGATCGTTCTGTGGAAGAGGCAGCAATGGATTTAGGGGCTAGTGAATGGCAAACCTTTCGCCTTATTACCTTACCGATTATTGGTCCCGCAATTGTAGCTAGTGCGTTGCTTTCATTTACAATTTCCCTAGATGATGTAATCGTGAGCTTCTTCGTAGCAGGTCCAGGAAGTACAACACTACCATTACAAATATTTTCAATGGTTCGATATGGGGTTACACCTGAAATTAACGCATTATCCACATTAATGCTTATCGTTACCCTTGGTGCCGTCATTGCTGGTGAACGGTTGCTGATGAGGAAAAATGGATAGAAATTGAAAAGGGGCAAGTAGTTTTCTAGACTAAATCGGAAAAATAAAACCCAAAAATGCTTTTCAGCATTCTTGGGTTTTATTTTGTACAATTCTCATCCAAAGTTTGGCTCAGTTGATAGCACCTTTTCTATTCCTTCATAACAACCCCATGGTCAACGCCCCAGGTTAAATATAGATCCTTATTTATGTAGTCCTTTGATTGGGAGCCTGCTGCTTGTTCATTCACAACAACTTCCTTCCCATTTTCAAGTAACACGACCATTTTTGAAACAGAGCCAACATAAATAAGTTCCTTAAACCTTCCTTTTAATTTGACAGTGTTCGTTTTTGTGGACTCGTCCCCAACGATTTTAATACGTTCTGGCCGAATCGTGACAAACACTTTTTCTCCAACTTTTAGTCCTTCGTTCTTTACTTCAATTTCCTTACCACCGAAATCTAAATAGGCATAGCTCTTATCCAGCCTTGAAATTTTTCCTTCAAATAAATTTGTTTCCCCGATAAAATCGGCGACAAACTTGGTTTTTGGTTTTTCATATATATCAATTGGAGGACCTAGCTGTTCTATGAATCCATTATTCATAACTGCAATCCGGTCCGACATCGTAAGTGCCTCTTCCTGATCATGCGTCACATAAATAAATGTTATTTTAAGCTGTTGTTGAAGATGCTTCAGTTCAACCTGCATTTGTTTTCGAAGCTTTAGGTCTAATGCTCCTAGTGGTTCATCTAACAAAATGACTTTAGGATTATTAATTAAGGCCCGTGCAATCGCAATCCGTTGCTTTTGACCACCACTAAGCTGCGCTGGAGTTCTATTCTCATAGCCCTGTAATCGAACTAGCTCCAACATTTTCGTTACCTTTTCTTTAATTATTCCTTTATCCTCACCTCTCATTTTAAGACCGAATGCCACGTTATCATAAATATTCATATGCGGAAAAAGTGCATAGCTTTGAAAGACGGTATTAACATTTCGTTTATTTGCGGGTATTCCCTCCACATGCTTACCATCTAAAAGAATGCTACCTGAGCTTGGCTGTTCAAAACCGGCAATCATCCTAAGTGTTGTTGTTTTCCCACATCCACTTGGGCCAAGTAATGTTAGAAATTCTCCCTCTTTTACATGTAATGATACATTTTGGACAACCTTCGTTTCCCCAAATTGTTTGTTGATATCTCGTAGTTCGACCATATTAACTGACATTCGATTATCCTCCCCCTAGTAGTTTCCCTTTGTAAGTTTTAGTTGCAAAAATCATGCCAAAAAGGCGGACCCGCTTTAACGAGTCCACCTTTCTCCACACTAGTTCCCAGCCTTTAATTCACTATAAATACGGTCATATAATTGTGTAGCTTCACCAATATCAAGCGCTTGTTGAACATTTGTAACTTGGTCAAGATCTGGATATACGACTTTATTATTTTTCAAATCCTCTGGAAGCAATTTATATGCTTCCATATTTGGGTTCCCATACGGGTATGTTGTGGAGATTAGTTTACTAATTTCAGGTTGAAGTAGGAAGTCTATAAATTTTTCCGCATTTTCAAGATGCGGTGCGCCTTTAGGAATAACAAAATTGTCATGGAAAACCATTAGGCCTTCTTCTGGAATAATCGGCACAATAGCTGGATTTTCTTTTTGTGCATTAAATACTTCGGCTGTCCACGCCATTCCTGCTGCAACGTCCCCAGCAATCATCATCGTTTTCGGTTCTGTATTAAATGCCCTAATATTTGGACGCAGTTCTAAAAGCTTTTCTTTCGCTTCTTCTAATTCTTTTTCGTCAGTCGTATTCATCGAATATCCAAGCATTTGCAGAGCAAGCCCAATGACACCACGTTGGTCATCCGGTAATACAATTTTATCTTTAAGCTCCGGTCTAAAAAGATCCTGATACCCTTTTATCTCAAAATCCACGAGTTCGGTATTTTGAAATAAAACACCTGAACCCCACAGATAAGGAATAAAATAATCTCCTTCTTTATCAAATTCGGCTGAGGTAAACGTTGGATCTAAGTTTTTGACATTCGGGATATTTTCTTTATTTATTTTTTGAATTAATTCCTGCTTCAGTAGGATATCAACGAAAAACGTTGTAGCTACAGCAATGTCATACTGTGTATTTCCCGCTTGTAACTTCGCCATCATTTCCTCGTTGCTTGAGTATGCGTCGTAATTTACCTTAATTCCGGTTTCCTCTTCAAATTGCTGGATGACTTCTTGTGGTAAATATTCCGCCCAGTTAAATAAATTTAATACTTTTTCATCGGATTGCTTAGCTCCGCCTGCTTCTTTTCCTCCGCATGCAGATAAAAAGGTCATCGTTAATAAAATAAAAGCAATTGCAAGGAATCTCATTTTCTTATACATTCACATTGCCCCTTCAAGCTTTTTTGTTTGTTCTCGTGTATAGACGATATTTCCATCCATTATTGTCATCTCTACCTTCGCTTCTAAAATCTCGTTCGCATCCACAGAAAACAGATTTCTATCCAAAATAGCTATATCTGCTTTTTTTCCAGCCTCTACAGTTCCTAGATCGTCCTCGCGGAAATTCCCATAGGCAGGAGCCTTCGTATAAAACTGTAGTGCGTCTACAAGTGATATTTTTTCTTGTGGATTCCAACCATCTTCTGGTGTTCCATCTGCATTTCTTCTTGTTACAGCACGGTAGATTTCAATCATCGGGTTCATATCAACAACTGGATAGTCACTACTAAAAGCAATGGATGCGCCATTACTTTTTAGAGATCCAATCGGCCATGTATAACGAGCTCGTTCTGGGCCCAATCTATCAAGATATGTATGCCCCTCCATTGATTCTGCACTCATATGCTCAGGCTGTATGGATGCAATGACCCCTAGCTCCTCAAAACGTTTAATATCATAAGGATGAATGACCTCAATATGCTCAATTGTATGTCTAGAATCTCGCTTTCCATTTTGCTGTTGTGCTGCTTGATAGCAATCTAGTCCAAACCTGACGGCCCCATCTCCACAGGCATGTAGCCGGATGCGGAAGCCCTCCTTGTCGGCTTCCTTAATCCATCTCATATATGTTTCCTCTTCAAACAAAATGCCACCTCTTGTTTCTGGCCGGTCTGAATAAGGCTCAATTAAATAACCCGTATACGTATTTGGAACACCATCGATAAATTGTTTTAATCCAGAAAATTGTAATTTATCAGATTGATAGAGCTCTCGATAAAATTTTGCCTTAGATAAATCACCATCTAGGGAGGATAAGAAGTGAATTCTCGTTGTTAATTTCCCTTCTTTTTCGTATGCCGCATAAAAAGATGGAGAACCCAGTTCAAAGCCAGGCAAAGGAAGCATATCACTTACCGATGTAATTCCGTAGGATGCAGCCTTTTTCAAAAAGGCATCCATTAATCTTCGCTGCATTTCTTCTGAGAATTGATAGGCTTTTTCTGCAACAAGCTTTACGGCTGTTTCATACAAAAAGCCTGTTGGGTCACCATTCTCATCTCTTTCAATCAAACCAAATGGTGGGTCCTGAGTTTCTTTTGTTATGTTTAAAAGTTTTAGAGCTTTCGAATTTACCCATGCACTATGGCCTTCCTCATTTAAAAGGAACACTGGACGGTTTGGAATTAGTTGATCAAGCGATTGACGGGTTGGTGACTTTTTTCCCGGCCAACGAACATGATGCCAGCCAAATCCTAATACCCAAGCATCATTTGGATTCTTCTCGGCATAATGATAAATTTTTTGAGCAGCCTCTTCCTCTGAGGAACATTCTGTAAGTGTAGTAAATTCACTAAACATACTTCCTAATACAAGATGAAGATGAAAGTCATGAAAACCAGGTAAAACAAGCTTATCGTCTGCATAAATGACTTTTGTCTTTGGTCCTATATAATCATTAACGTTTTCAATCTCTCCCACATCCAGGATTCTATCGTTTTTAATAACGACTGCTCCCTTCATTGGACTGGTTTCATTCCCTGTAAAAATCGCATTTCCCTTAATAAGAATATCTGCGTACAAGCTGCAATCCCCCCCTCAAAAATGGCAAGTGGCACGTAATCTTGTATCTACGTTTTTGCACTCTCCTCCTTTAAAAGATTAAATCTTTCGTGAATTAAATTATGCAAATACCGTGCCAAAATTTAAAATGGAGCTTGTCTTTAGGATAATACCGTGGATGATATTTTTTTATTTTAACGGTAATGATTTTTCATAAAGCACAAAAGTGCGAGACTCTTTCTCCCGCACTTTTCAATATTTCTAGAATAAGGAGTTGTTTTTCACCCTTTCCCCATTCACCTTTTGCGAAATCCCTATTTATAGTCAAAATTATCACTTTTCTGATATTATGAGTAACAATAGGGTATTCCCTTTATGTTACTAAAAATTTTTTATTATATAGTGAAACAAAGTCCTTTCAACCAGAGCTGTTTTACTAGGAGGTGGCAAATATGGATAGTAAGGATTGGAATATATTAAAAGTTTTATATGAGGAAAAAAATATCACACGCGCTGCTGAAAAAATATACATTTCACAACCTGCATTGACTTATCGAATTAAAAATATTGAGCAAGAGTTAGGTGTGGAAATCATGTTTAGAACAAAAAAAGGAATTAAATTTACAAAAGAAGGTGAGTACCTTACCAAATATGCTAATAAGATGCTATATGACTTTCAGAAGGTAAAAGATCACTTGTTAAATATGAATGATACGGATGGTGGAATGATAAGACTAGGAGTTTCAAGAAACTTTGCGAGATTTATGTTACCTGATATTTTAAAAGAGTTTTTAGATATAAATACAAATGTACAATTTCATGTAACAACATCTTTAAGTCAGTCCATTATGAAGATGTTGGAAAAGGATTCAATAAATCTAGCGATTGTTAGAGGAGATAACTATTGGCAGGATGGTAAAATCCTGTTGAAAAGAGAATCCTTATGTTTAATATCGAAGGAACCTATTAACGTTGATAGGTTACATGAGTTACCAAGAATTATTTTTAAAACAGATAACGAGCTTCAGCAATCTATAGATAAATGGTGGCAACAAAACTATTCTGACCCTTATACTGTTGCAATGGATATAGATAATATTGAAACCTGTACTAAAATGGTAGCTAATGGACTTGGTTACGCAATTGTTCCAAGTATTGGTTTGACCGAGTACCCTGATTTACATAAAATCGTTTTAACAGATCCAGAAGGGAAGCCCATTTTGAGAGATACATGGCTTCTATACAGAAAAGAAGATTTGGATTATCCGATCATTAAGAAGTTTATCTCATTTTTAAAGGATAAAAATTATTGATAAAGAAAAACCTTTGAGCAGAAAATTACTCAAAGGTTTTTCATATTAGTTTATAGCTGGTTCTTTCAGAGAATATTGTGCCGCATTTGCTCCAGAAATTTTCCCATAAACAGCACCCGACATTAAGCCAGATCCGCCTGGATAGTTATCATAGAAAATGCCACCTATCATTTCTCCAGCAGCGTAAAGGCCTTTAATTGGTTCCTTATTTTCATTTAGTACTTCCCCGTTTTTACTTGTATGGACGCCTCCAAAACAGAATGTAATTCCACATGTAATCGGAAAGGCATAAAATGGAGATTCTTCAGTTCGTAATGCCCAATTTGATTTAGGTGGAGTAATACCCTTGGTTCCTTTTCCATCTTTAATAGACGGATTATAGTCCCCTTCTTGTACTGCATGATTATATTGTTCTACTGTTTCTAGGAATTTCTCCTTATTAATCGGAATTAATTCCGCCAATTCCTCTAACGTATTCGCTTCATAACCTGTAGCTTCAGGAAGATTATATTCATCCCTTAGTTTATTCCTCACTTGGCTATCAAATATTTGGTAGGCAACTTGGTCAGGTTGCTTCAACACCTCTGCACCATATTTTGCATAGGTATAATTTCGAAAATCCGCTCCTTCATCAACAAATCTTTCCCCATTTTTATTCACCATTATTCCCAACGGGTATGAGTGCTTCTTAAAGATATCGCCCGGTTTTTTAAAATCACCTACAACTGGAACATTGTAATCTGTCCCAATTGAATGACATCCTGTCCATTGTCCATGCTTTTGCCCACCGATTTCTAATGCCATTTTTATACCAGCACCAGTATTAAATTCTGTGCCTCTAACCCTAGCGGCTGTCCATTGCTTACCAAGGTTTTCCTCACGCATTTGCTTATTTGCTTCAAAGCTACCACTTGCTAAAACGATACTATTAGTGTTCACAATTAATTCGACATTTTCTTGTTTTACAACTACAGCCGAAATCCTATTTTCATTCGTAATTAACTTTATAGCTGGGGATTCATACCAAATTTCAATACCTAGTTCTTCAGCTCGTGTAAAAAGTCGATTAACGAGCCCCATCCCAATTCCTTTTGTTTTGACTGGTAGGCCACCCCAAAATTGAATAATACCCTCTTTTTTAAAAGACTGGTTTGCATAGTTTAATTCAAATTCTACACCTTGTTTTTTCATCCATACAATTGTTTCATATGAATTAGAAACAAGTTGATTAGCTAATTCTGGATCACTTTTTCCACCAGTAACCTTCATTAAATCGTGATAATAATCTTCTGTTGTATATTGAGGCATTTGAATAATTGAAGCCTCATCATCCGTTAATTCAGGCATTAACTCACGAATGTCTTCGAGGTCATTGTAGGCAAATCGAATCGCACCATCTGTAAAATATGAATTTCCACCACGTTTTTCTTTTGGACCTTTTTCAAGTACTAATACATTTGCTCCTTGTTCGCGAGCAGATATCGCGGCACATAAAGCTGCATTCCCAGCACCTACGACTACAACATCATATTTGAATTCTTTTGACATTACTTTCTCCTCCCTCTCCAATATGTAAAGTTATTGTAAATCGTTTTCATAGATAAATAAAATATTAATCTTTTATTTATTTCTATAGAAAAATCTTATAATTGGAATGGAGGAAAGAAAAAAAACGCCTATCATTCGTCTGATAGGCGCTTAATGTTATGCTTTTATTTTTTCCATCAATTCTTCGATATAGGACTGTGCTGTTTGGGCAGCAATACTTCCGTCGCCAGTTGCTGTTACGATTTGGCGAAGTGATTTTTCTCGGATGTCACCTGCCGCAAAGATGCCAGGTACTTTTGTTTCCATTTTTTCGTTTGTTTCGATATAACCGTTTTCGTTTGTAATGCCCAGAGCTTCAAATGGTTTTGAAAGTGGAAGCATTCCAACGTATACGAATACGCCATCTGCGCCAAATTCTGATTCTTCACCAGTTTGTGTATTAACAAGCGTTAAGCTGCCAACCTTGCCATCTTTTTCGTGAATTTCTTTAACTGTGTGATTCCAGATGAAATCCACTTTGGGGTTATCGAATGCGCGTTGTTGAAGGATCTTTTGCGCGCGTAGCTCGTCACGGCGGTGAATGATGGTTACCTTGGATGCAAAACGAGTCAGGTATACACCTTCCTCAACTGCAGAGTCCCCGCCGCCAATTACAACAAGCTCTCTATTTTTGAAGAACGCACCGTCACATACTGCACAATAAGAAACGCCGCGACCACCAAGTTCTTTTTCACCTGGCACACCAATTTTCTTATACTCCGCACCAGTTGAGATAATCACAGCACGAGCTTTATATTCTTTGCTTCCTGCAACTACCGTTTTATATTCGTCGCCATCGATGACTTCTTTTATATCACCATACGCATATTCTGCACCGAACTTTTTCGCGTGATCAAACATTTTTGTCGATAGCTCAGGTCCTAAAATATGATCAAAGCCTGGGTAGTTTTCAACTTCCTCTGTGTTTGCCATTTGCCCACCGGGAATCCCGCGCTCTAGCATTAATGTTGATAGGTTTGCACGAGATGTATAAACGGCAGCAGTCATACCTGCTGGTCCGGCACCGATAATAATGACATCATAAATTTTTTCTTCCGTCATTTTTTCGTCTCTCCTTATTTCCTCTGGGTAAAATTTTGATATATCGTTTAGTATCTCCTACCCCTATCCTATAAAATCCTGACAAAATCCGCTATTAATATGCTCAGTGTAGAAGTTCTTTAACATATTTTACATATTTCATGACGGTTGCCTTCGAAATTTTATATTTTTCTGCAACCTGTTTTTGGGTGATTGCCCTTGACGCGTGATTACGCCAAATGTATTCTGTTGCTGCAGCCCATGCCTGCCAGTTGGAAACACTGAGCTGACGCTTAACAGCTTCATCGTATATCATCAACCATGTTAAATAAAGCTCTTCATTTGCAGAGTCATCATGTATATTTTTTGTAAATAATGTGTCCGCAATATTGTAGCCATCAATGATGTAAGCCGGAATTTTTTCCGTTTTTTTCTTTTTCGCTAAAACATAGTTCGCAAATTCCTGTTCAAGAGTCGCATGAAATTGAATATGCTTTAAATCCTTACGTGCTAAGGATGAATTTGTTTTGCTTGCTAAAAATAAACCATATAAACGTTCCTCAATAAAATCACCGGTCAACCAACGATCGAGAACATCACTAATTGGTTTGGTGCGTTCAGACTCCCAAGGTGCTGAACCTTTTTTACTTGGATTTTCCTCAAGCACCCTCTTCCACGCATTCCCGGCAACATCATGATGCCCTGTGAAATAGGCGGAATAGGAAAGCCAATAATAGAAGGTTTCATCCCCTTCAAAACCGCAACGCTGAAGATTGCGGAGCCATTTATAAGCAAGATCATGCCGTCCGATTAACCCGAATGTTGCACCTAGCTTATAACGGTGTTCAAACAGCATCGGATGAATGGAAGATAATCGTTTTGTTAACTCTTTTACCTGCTGATTTTTACGTTGATAATATAAAAAGACAAGAGTATTGCAGAGTGCATGCAGATTTCCTGGGTTTTTACTCAAAACCTCATCAAGGATTTCAGATGCATTTTCCACATCTCCTGAATAAAAATAAGCAAGTGCTAAATTATTATAGGCAGACCAAAACTCCGGGTACTCACGAATAATCTCCTTTAAAAGGGTCACTGCTTCGTCCAATCTTCCTGTTTCAAGGAAATCACGCGCTTGTTCTTGCTTCACAATAAGTTCATCCTGATGGTTTGCAGAATCCTCAAAGTCCCCTTCTTCAAGACGTAATAAATCAAGCAAATCCTCTGCGTCCTCTACAAAATCTCCATCAGGTTCACGATCCAAATACCATTCTGCATGCTTTCCAGCCTCTTGGAACAAGCCCAAATGAGCATAATTGTTGGCCATAAAATAAAAGCACTCAGGCATATCAAATTTTGGATTATCCAATATTTTAGTAAGATACTGATTTGATAGAATGTAGTCACCAATTTCTGTTAACGCAACCGATAGCTGACATAAAAACATAGGCTCATTGGGTTCAAGCTCAATTGCTCGTTTAAAATGTTTAATTGATTTATATATATCATGCTGGCGATACGCCTTTAATCCTTTTTTAAAATAATATTCTCCCGTCTGGATAAACGGAATGATCTTTGATGCACGTTGACTTTCTTTTACGTTATGTTTTTCCATCGGGGTCCTCCACTTTAAAATGCATTACAGGGGTTTACACCCCCACTGAATAAAATTATTTCCCAAGGTAGTATAACACATAAAAGCGGTTGGCACATAGGGATGCTTGGTTAAAAGTGAAAAACATTTTGAATGGTATTTTGTGGGCAATGTGGACAATGTGGACAAGTTCCTCCTTTCATATGAACAATCTGTTGCAGTTACTGAATTCATTAGACATATGCACAAATACGGATGTTGGTTTGTGGATAATGTGGATATCGTGGATAAATAATTCGAACACCAATAAATGAGGCATTAGAAAAGGGTACTCACTTGTGGATAAGTACCCTTTAGCTTATTATCTTCTTTTTTGCAAAACGGTCAATACATCATCAAGTGGAAGCTTTTGCTCGCGAAGTAAGACGAGCAAGTGGTAAATAAGGTCTGCCGCCTCCCATTTTAGCTCTTCATGGTCACGATTCTTAGCAGCAATAATAACCTCAGAAGCTTCCTCTCCTACTTTTTTCAGGATTTTGTCTACTCCTTTATCAAATAGGTATGTCGTATAAGCTCCCTCTGGCATTTCTGCCTCGCGCTCTGCGATTACTTTTTCTAATTCATTGAGGATGGCAAAGCGGTCAGAAGAAGTCACTTCTTTTGATTTCCCAAGAAGAGATTCAGAAAAACATGAATAGCTTCCAGTGTGACATGCAGGTCCTGCTGGCTCAACTAAAACAAGAATCGCATCCTTGTCACAGTCATATTTGATATCCATAATCTTTTGGGTATTTCCTGAGGTTTCGCCCTTGTGCCAAAGCTCTTCGCGAGAACGGCTATAAAACCAAGTTTCACGTGTTTCAATAGATTTGCGTAGAGATTCTTCATTCATATAAGCAAGCGTTAAGACCTCTTTGCTTACGGCATCCTGAACAATAGCTGGAGCAAGTCCCTTTTCGTCGAATTTAATGTCTAGTGTGTTCATCGGACATTGACCCCTTTCTCTTTTAAAACGTTTTTAACCTCTTTCACGGAAGTTTCTTTGTAATGAAAAATACTTGCTGCAAGTGCCGCGTCTGCCTTGCCTTCAGTGAAGGCTTCCACAAAATGCTGCGCATTTCCGGCACCGCCTGAAGCGATAACTGGTACTGAAGCAGCTTCACTTACACGTCTTGTTAATTCTAGATTGAATCCATCCTTGCTGCCATCATCGTCCATGCTTGTTAATAAAATCTCACCGGCACCAAGTTTGATTGCTTCCTGTGCCCAAGCGACAACCTCCCAATCGGTTGCTTTACGGCCACCATGTGTAAACACTCGCCAACTACAAAGTTCCTCATCATATTTTGCATCAATCGCTACGACGATACATTGAGAGCCAAAGAAATCTGCCCCTTCTTTGATTAAGTCTGGATTTGTAACAGCTGCCGTATTGAGTGAAACCTTGTCCGCACCTGCGCGAAGAATTTTTTTCATATCCTCTAAGGAATTAATTCCTCCCCCTACTGTAAAAGGAATCGCAAGCTCTGCCGCAACTTTTTCGACAACCTCAACCATCGTTTTCCGCCCCTCATGGGAAGCGGAGATATCTAGAAAAACCAGTTCATCTGCACCTTCAGAATCGTAAAACTTTGCAAGTTCCACTGGGTCCCCCGCATCACGAAGCCCAACAAACTGAATTCCTTTTACAACACGGCCGTCCTTCACGTCCAAACATGGAATGATTCGTTTTGTAATCATTAGTCCTTCACCTCTTCAAGCGCCTCTTGGACGGTAAATTGATTGGTGTAGATCGCTTTTCCGACAATTGCGCCAGAAACACCCTCGTCTGCTAGTTTGCTGAGTGCTTTTAAGTCATCTATCGAGCTGACTCCACCTGAAGCAATCACTTTTTTACCAGTTGCAGCAGCAAGTGTCGCAACCGCGTCAATATTAGGACCACTAAGCATGCCATCTGTTGCGATATCTGTAAAAATAAATACTTCTGCGCCCGCATTTGCTAGCTCAACACCTAAATCTGTCGCTTTTACAGAGGAAGTATTTAACCAACCTTCTGTTGCTACATAGCCGTCTTTTGCATCAATGCCGATTGCGATTTTTTCTTTGTATTTTTTCAGCATTTCTTTTACGAAATCAGGATTAGAAATCGCGGCACTTCCTAAAATTACACGGTCAACGCCTTTTTCAATATAGTAGGCAACATCCTCTTCCGTTCGAATGCCACCACCGATTTGAACTTTCGCGTCGAGTTTTTCCGCAACCTCAAGCACATATTGATCATTTACGCGCTTGCCTGCTTTTGCCCCATCTAAATCCACCATATGAATCCACTCTGCGCCCGCATCAGCGAACGCTTTTGCCATGTCAAATGGAGAATCGCCATATATTGTTTCCTTATTATAATCCCCTTGTAGCAGGCGAACACATTTGCCGCCACGCATATCAATTGCAGGATAAATTGTAAAAGTACTCATCTCTTCACCTTCTTTTCCACGATTGCAGCGTAGTTTTGGAGAATTTTTATACCTAGGTCGCTGCTTTTTTCAGGATGAAACTGGGTCCCAAACACATTTTCTTTTCCGACAACTGCTGGAACCTCAACATCATAGGTACTGCTTGCGATCACATTCTCATTGTCAGTTGTCGCATAATAGGAGTGAACGAAATAAACATGTCCACCCTCAATGTCTTGTAAGAGCGGAGACGGATTTATTAGGGCAAGGTCATTCCATCCCATATGTGGGACCTTGTAGGTTTCTCCACCTGCTGTTACCCCCGGGATTTTCGCGATTCTACCTTTTAAAAATCCAAGGCCCTTCGTTAGTCCATTTTCTTCGCTTTCTTCAAACAAAAGCTGCATTCCAAGACATATCCCTAGGAGTGGTGTTCCTTTTCCAACGGATTCTTTTATAAAACTCACTAACCCTGTTTCATGTAAAATCCCCATCGCATCCTTAAAGGAGCCAACACCTGGTAAAATCAAACCTTCTGCTTTACTAAGTTCGTTTGGTGAGCTTGAAATAAAGTATTCGTAGTTCATTCGCTCGAGTGCCTTAGAAACACTATACAAATTCCCCATACCATAATCGATTATACCGATCATTTACAACATCCCTTTCGTTGATGGGACCCCCTTAACACGTGGGTCAACCATCGTTGCCTCGTCTAATGCACGACCTAATGCTTTAAAAACAGCCTCGATCATGTGATGTGTGTTGTGACCGTAGTGAACAATGACATGGAGATTGATTCTTGCCTCTAGTGCAAGCTTCCACAAAAATTCATGCACAAGTTCCGTATCGAATGTGCCAACACGGGAGCTTGGGAAATCAGCCTTTAATTCAAAATGCGGACGATTTCCAAGGTCAATGACAACCTGTGCGAGTGCTTCATCCATTGGGACAAACGCATTTCCGTAGCGCTTGATTCCTTTTTTATCACCAAGAGCCTCACGTAAAGCCTGTCCTAAACAAATTCCAATGTCCTCTGTTGTGTGGTGATCGTCAATCTCGGTATCACCATTTGCATCAACTGTCAGGTTAAATTGACCGTGCTTTGTAAAAAGGTCAAGCATGTGGGACATGAATGGTACACCCGTATCTAGCTTTGAGATACCTTCTCCATCTACTGAAAAATCTAATTTTATATCTGTTTCATTTGTTTTACGTTCAACTTTTGCTTGTCTTATCATGATTACACCTTCCGCTATCCACAATTTTGTTTAATGAATACAGGAAAACCTGTGATTTATCTTAATAAATGTTTAAAAGGAGGATGAAAAGGACCACGCCGGCTAAAAACGCCACGTCCTGTGGCGTCGCCGGCACTAGCACATCCTGTACGTCGAAAGTTCAAGGCGGCGCAGCTTTGAGTACCGGAACGTATGCAGTTAATACGTGAGGAACGGAAAAGCAAGCCAACGCGCTTCCACAGGATGTGGTGACTTCGACGTTCGACACAGGACGTGTCGGCATTTAGTCGAAGTTCCACTATCGACGTGTCATTTTCACCGGACTTTTAAACTTCCTATTTTAGTCGTTCCTCAACTGCTCTTGCGTGGGCTTCTAGCCCCTCAAGTCTTGCAAAGGCAGCAATTTTAGGTCCATTGGTTTCGATTGCTTGTTTACTATAGGAGATTATGCTTGATTTTTTCGTAAAATCATCCACACTAAGCGGACTTGAAAAACGGGCTGTTCCATTTGTCGGGAGGACATGGTTTGGACCAGCGAAGTAGTCACCAACAGGCTCTGAGCTATAACGACCGATAAAAATTGCGCCGGCGTGTTTGATTTTTCCTACCTGTTCCATTGGCTCTTTCGTTACAATCTCAAGATGCTCAGGTGCAAGCTCATTAACAACCTTGATTGCTTCATCTAAATCCTTGGTGACATAAATGGCGCCAAAGTCATTGATTGAAGCTCTAGCAATTTCCTCACGAGGCAGAACCGCTAATTGTTTTTCAACTTCTGCTGAAACTGCTTCGGCTAGCTCCATTGAAGGTGTTACAAGGATACTTGATGCCCGCTCATCATGCTCTGCTTGCGATAACAAATCCGCTGCAACCTCGTTTGGAAGAGCTGTTTCATCGGCTACCACAACGATTTCACTAGGTCCAGCAATCATGTCGATATCCACATTCCCGTACACTTCACGCTTTGCTAACGCGACAAAAATATTTCCGGGTCCAACAATTTTATCAACAGGCTTGATGGTTTTTGTTCCAAACGCCAATGCCCCAATTGCCTGTGCACCGCCAACCTTATAGATTTCCTCCACACCAAGGATATCAGCAGCTACAAGTACGCCTGCAGGAATTGCCCCATCCTTTCCGGGTGGTGATACCATCACGATTCTCTCGACACCCGCTACCTGTGCCGGAATGACATTCATTAGGACCGATGATGGATAGGCCGCTTTTCCACCGGGTACATAAACACCAACTGCATCAAGTGGAGTGATTTTCTGACCAAGAATCGTACCATTATCCTTCATCGTCATCCATGATTGTCTAACCTGCCGACCGTGATAATCCCTGATATTCTCAGCTGCTTCTTTTAGGATAGGTACAAGATTTTCGTCTAATTTTTGATAGGCTTCTTGAATATCTGATTCGGTGACTTTTAACTCACTAGGTAAAACACCATCAAATTTTTCCGTATAGTAACGAAGGGCATTATCCCCTTCTTTTTGCACTTCAGCGAGTATTTCTAAAACAGCTTTTCTTTGTTCCTCAGTTCCACTATCAATTGTCCGCTTCAGAGAAACAGTATTGGTTACACGTTCAATTTGCATGCTGTGTCGGTCCTTTCCAATGGAGTTTACTGTGATACTACTTTTGAAAGTCGTTCCACGATATCGTCAATTTGCTGGTCCTTTAAGCGATAGCTCACTGGATTCACAATAAGGCGTGAAGTGATGTCTGCGATATGTTCAAGCTCCACTAATCCATTTTCCTTTAAAGTTCGTCCTGTTGATACGATATCCACAATTCGGTCGGCTAATCCAATTAAAGGAGCAAGCTCAATCGAACCGTTCAATTTAATGATTTCCACCTGTTCGCCATTTTCACGAAAATAACTTGATGCGACATTCGGGTATTTGGTTGCAATTTTTGGTGCGACACCTTTCACTTTTACATTTGGAAGCCCTGCAACCGCGAGATAGCATTTACTGATTTGCAAATCGAGTACCTCATATACATCGCGCTCTTCCTCAAGCATAACGTCTTTTCCAGCAATTCCAAGGTCAGCCACGCCATGCTCTACGTAAGTGGTCACATCCATAGGCTTTGCAAGCATAAATCGAAATGGCTCGTCAGGAACGTCGATAATTAACTTTCTGGAATCCTCAAATTCAGGAGGAAGCTTGTAGCCTGCTTTTTGTAAAAGCTCTGCCGCTTCTTCAAAAATTCGTCCCTTCGGCATCGCGATTGTTAGTTTGTCATTCATTTAAGCATCCTCCTTTCTTGTATTTCCTAAGAAAAAGGTGTTTTTCGCAAATGCATTCGTGCACGCATCCACATCTTTGATTCCTGTTATATCCTGAAGGATGACTCGCTCACCCTGCTCTCGTTTATTCATGGCAAAACGGATTGCTTCTTCCCGTTGCTCCGCGCTAAATATCACACAATGAATTTCAGGCTCATCCTGAGGCAGATCAAGTGCTTCCAAAAGTCGATCGATACGAATTCCAAAGCCTGTCGCTGGTGCAGGTCGATCAAATTTCTCAAATAAATGATCATAACGGCCGCCGTTTCCAACTAAAAAGCCGACATTCTCTGCGTACACTTCAAATAGAATTCCTGTGTAATAGCTCATATGACTGACTAAATTGAAGTCAATTTTAATATGCTCCGTTACACCGAAGCTCTCTAATCTTTTCCATAGCATTTCAAGTTCTACGGCTGCCTTTTTCCCTTCTTCACATTCGACTAATTCTTTCGCATTTGCAATTTTTGAGTCATTTCCTCTTAATTGTAAAAGGGAAAGCAAACGTTGTTTATCAATCGAAGAGAGGGGCAAGTTTTTCACATGCTCCCTGTAGCCAACGTAATTTTTTTCATATAAAAATCGTTGTAGGATATCCGCTCTTGCTTCATTTCCGACAATCTCCATAAACAATGACTTTACATAACCAATATGACCAATTGGTACGGTAAAATTGGTCAGTCCCGCTTGCTTAAGGGCTGCAATCATAAGGGCAATAACCTCTGCATCTGCACTAGTTGTTGTATCGCCAATATACTCAATCCCGATTTGCTCGAATTCTGCAGGTCTTCCGCCTTCATGCTGCTGAGCACGGAACACATTTGCAGAATAAGCAATGCGAAGTGGGTATTCCCCTTTATATAAACGAGACGCTGCGACTCGAGCGATAGGTGCTGTCATATCAGGTCGAAGGACAAGTGTATGTCCCTGTGAATCAAGTAATTTAAATAGTTGTCGGTCAAGGATCGCCGATGCCTCACCGATTGTTTCGTAATATTCAAGGGTAGGAGTTTCAATAAATTGATAGCCCCAGCTTTCAATTTGAGACGACATTGCATCGCGAATTTTCTTTTTCGCTTCATATAGAGCTGGCAATGTATCTCTCATCCCTAATGGTTTTTCAAACATAAACACGATTTTCGTCACCACCATAGTTTGTATATATTTATTTTCTCATATTTTTCTTAAAAATCCATTTTACTTTAGTTCGCTAATATACTACCAAGATAAAGTATATATTACACCTAACCATGATATACGTCAACGGAAAAGTCAGAATTTAGCTAAGTGGAATGGGGTAGTTGTGGATATGTGGATTGTGCAGATAAAAATATTCTTGTGGATATTGTTGATAGCATTTAAAGTGAATTGTGGATTATGTGAATAAAATGGATAAGTAGAACGAAAATTTGTAAGCAAGAGAGGAAGAAAGGAGGTAAATGCTGGAATGTATGTGCAGGTATGAGGTTGGGGTGAAGAAGGGATAAAAATTGAGTATATGAGTTGTTATTGGTAGAGAAAATAAATTGCATAAAAAGGACACTCTTCTAGCAAGAAAAGCATCCGTAAGTTTGTTCTATAACTTAAAAGAAACGAATTTTGATTCTGTCATTTCCTCAACAGAATATTTTATGCCTTCCTTTCCAACTCCGCTATTCTTCACACCACCATATGGCATATTATCAACGCGGAAGGATGGGATGTCATTAATGATTACCCCACCAACCTCTAATCGCTCTACCGCATCAAAGGCTTTTTGGAGATTTGTTGTGTAGACTCCTGCTTGTAATCCATATTCTGAATCATTCACTAAATCTATTGCTTCGTCCCATGTTTTATATGAATTTACTAAAACGATTGGTCCAAACGCTTCATTACATGAGATCGACAGTTTTTTCCCACCATTCACTATAATGGTTGGCTCAAATGCATTCCCTGCTCGCTTACCGCCGTAGGCTATAGTTGCTCCTCCACTTTCGGCTTCTTTTATCCAGCTTTCTATCCGATCTGTTTCACCAGGGTTAATTAAGGCAGAAATATCTGTATCCTCCGCTTTCGGATCGCCTATTACTAAATTTTTAGCATGGGCTGTCATTTTTTCAATAAATGTATCAAATAGATTCTCTTTCACAAAGATTCTTTGGACAGAGATACAAACTTGTCCTGAGAAATTAAAGGAACCTTCTACACAACGCGCAGCAACTGCATCTAAATCCACGCTATCTTCAACAATCACACCGGCGTTTGATCCTAATTCTAAGGTTACACGTTTTAACCCTGCTTTCTCCTTAATCCCCAAACCTACTGGTACACTTCCTGTAAAAGTTACCATTTTTATACGAGAATCGGTAACTAGTAAATCACCAACTACTCCTCCTCTACCGGTAATCACGTTTAAAGCACCCGCTGGGAGTCCTGCCTCTTCAAATATTTTAGCTGTCATAAAGCCACTTAATGGAGTCTGAGATGCAGGTTTAAGAACAACTGTATTCCCCGCTGCAAATGCTGGCCCTAGTTTATGCGCCGTTAGGTTAAATGGAAAATTAAAAGGAGTTATCGCTGCAATAACACCTAGGGGCTCTTTCTTCACATAGCCAAAGCGATTTTTCCCTCCTTTTGCCGCGTCTAAGGGTACTGTTTCACCGTGTAAACGTTTCGCTTCTTCTGCTGCAAATTTATAGGTTTCTATTGTACGTGCTATTTCCGCTCTAGCAGCTTTTAAAGGCTTGGCATTTTCAGTTGCTAAAATCAATGCACATTCTTCTTTTCTTTCTGATATAATCTGGGATACTTTCTCCAAAATTTCAGAACGTTCAGCTGCACTTAAACCTCTCATCACTTTAGTTGCCTTTTGTGCACTTGCAATAGCCTGTTCAACATGATTTTTATTTGCTACAGGAATTTGAGCAACTAGCTCTTGATTATAAGGAGAACGTAATTCTTGATATTCTTCAGCTTCCATCCACCGACCATCAATATATAGTTTATGTTTCTCCACCTTCTATCCCTCCTACTGTGTTAATGAAAATCACTATGATCATCCCGTTATATTTCTTTCTTGGTTATATGACACTTGTGTTTCAACTACATGTTTTAGCATAAAGTAGCTAAGTATAGCGGTAACACAACCTAATAAACCAAGGATAATAAATCCCTGCTCTAAAGTTAGCCAATCTCCGATGACTCCCATAAACAATGGACCGATAAACATACCTAAACCGTATATTGCCTGATAAAACCCCATGGCCGTAGCTCTTTTTCCCGAATCCATGTGTTTTATACTCATCGACATTAGAATAGGCGAAACAAAACCTCTTCCTAATCCAGCAAGACATTGTGTGATGATTAATAAAAAGATGCTTCCAACAAAAGGGATTACAATTGTAAAAAGTCCAATAAAAACAAAACCTGCAATAACTACTGTTTTTTCACCGAAGTATTTTGCTAGATAGCCCCCACCTATCCATGCAGCAATTGCCATTGGGAATGTAGAGAAAAATGTAAGCAGTCCCATATCAAATTTTGATGCACCCAAATTTTGTGCATAAACAGGGGTGAATCCAAATACAGTTGCGAATGCTAATAACTGGAACAAGATGGCTATGGAAGATACAATAACAAGGTTTTTGTCACTTGCAACCTCTATAACTCCTCGCATCGTTATTTTCTGATCATCGCCTTCCGTATTTTCAATAATAAAAAGGGATCCGACTAAGCCAATTACTCCTATGATTCCTCCTATTAGAAATGCAGCTTCAAAACCATATAAATCCGCTACCCATCCACCAACTAAAATCCCTAACATTTGCCCACTCATGTTGTAAAAGGTAATCTTACCAATGGCTTCAGTTGTTTGTTCTTTCATAAAATAACTTACAAATAAAATCGTAAAATCAACCCAGGTAGCAGCTGCTGCACCAGCCAATGCTCTTAACAGAAGGATCCAGGTAACTTCTTGTGTTACGAGGATGCCAATACCTGACAAAATCGAAAATAGGATACCAAAAATAATAAATATTTTCCGTATGTGAAGACGATCCGAAATGACCCCAACAGGAATTCGAAGTAACATCTGTGTTAGACCATACATACCAACCACAAGACCTGCCATTTTGTAGGAGGCACCTAAATGCTCTAAATAAGCTGCTAAAATTGGAACACAAGTATACATCGAAAACCAAAACAATAATGTGACGGTACAAAATAATGGAATTCGATTTCCTTGTTTAATTACTGTCATTCTCAACACCTTTGTAATAATGTCCTATATTCATTCGTTGTTACAACTCTTCGACTAGCATTCTTATTATTTTTAACAGCGAGCAATTCGGAAACAATGCTAAGCGCGATTTCCTCTGGGGACTGTGCTCCAATATCAAGGCCAATCGGTGAATGGACTTTATTTGCCGTAAACATATCGATTTCGGAATCCTTTAACTCTTCCAAGAGCTTAAATATTCGTCTGTGGGCTCCTAATATGCCAATATACTGAACATTTTCTTTGGAAAGTCTACGTAAGATACTTACATCGACCTCGAAATTATGAGTCATGATTATGACATATGTATTCTTTTTTAATTTCATAGATTCATAACCGTTTCGAGTAGTTAGTATGACCTCATTTGCTTCAGGAAAATGAATAGACGTCGCATATTGAGGACGATGGTCAACGATCGTTGTTTTCCAATTTATATTGGCTAATTGCTGTACAACAGGTACTACATCAGGTCCTGCACCAAAAATGGTAACATGCGGTCGTGGCTCCACTTTTTCGATAAAACTGACCGTTCGAGCCCCATTTATTGTGATTTCGCAAAGCATTGATTGTTTTAGTTGCACTTCATCTAATGATGGTAAAATTTGAATCAGCCCAACAGGACATTTACTTTCATTAGAAGATTGAACCACTGTAGCAATTTGGTAACTTTCCTCGGTTTCGTCACGTTGTTTCATACTTTTATAAATTTCTTCTGCATTTTTAAGGTGGTTTATGGGGTCAAATGGTTGTAAAAAAATTTCTACCGCTCCGTCACACCCAAGCCCCATCCCCCATAGGAGATCAAATTCTGAGCGAAAATCATAATATAATGTTTCAGGTCGATAGTTTTCAATTATGCCAGATACTCTTTCTATCAAATCACTTTCTACACACCCGCCACTGACAAGACCTTCAATTTGACCATCGACCATAATTAAACTACGAGCTCCAACTGGCTGATATGTGGATCCTTCTGTTTTAATGATAGTGGCAATAACTGCAGTTTTCTTTTCGGCTAAACATTTTTCTAAACCTAGTATCAAATTTCGCATAAAATGTCACCTCCGAAACCATTTACCGTTTGCGGTTAAAATAAATTGGTCCATATGGACGGACGTCTTTAATGGACCAATTTTCTACTATCTCCTATTCTTTAGCGGCAATCGTATTTGTTAAAGTACCAATGCCTTCTACCTCTAAATCCACTCGATCACCAGGGTATAAATATTGTCCGCGTTCATGACCTGAACCCCATCCAATTGTTCCAGTCCCTAACACTTCGCCTGATTGCAGGTATTCTTCCCAAGAAGCATGTGCAATTAAATCCTCAAACTTCCAATGAATACTCCCTGAATTATCGTCACACCATACTTCACCATTTACCTTAGCTTTCATTGCTAAATTATATACATCTTTAATTTCATCCATCGTCACAATCCAAGGTCCTAATGTATGACCTTTTGTAAAATCTTTTGCTTTTGCGGGACCTAAACCAATGGCAAGTTCTTTGGATTGAATTTGTCTTGCACTAAAATCGTTATAGATGGTTAAGCCAAACACATGATCCATCGCATTTTCACGTTGAATATTTTTACCACCACGACCTACAATAATTCCAAGTTCAAACTCAAAATCCATTTCAGTTGCATGAGATGGCATTGGAATTTCATCACCATGGGCAGATAAACTGCTTGGGTTCCCTTTGTAATACGCTGGTATTTCGTACCACTCAGGTGGAATTTCGCGTCCCAATCTTGGATAGATATTTTTTAAATGCGTTTCAAAAGCCATAAAATCTCTAAGCATGGGTGGACGTATTACAGGTGGAAGAAGCTTGATTTCTTCCAGTGGAAGTATGATGCGTTCTCCTTCTGGCCCTACTTCATTACCACTCTCAATTGCCCTAGAAAGTGCTGTTCTGGCAGCTTCCATACCCGCTTCATCATTTTCAATAAATGCCACCATATCATTAGGTAAAAGTGCCGAACTTATTCGTAATGCCGCACTATTGGGTAAACCTTTTGCTAGTAAATTCAATCGGTATGCACCAGCTAAGTCAACTGCTACCGAACCATAAACTGCCCCAATTCGTACTTTCGGGCCTTCAATTGTTGGAATCTGATATGAGATCAGCTTCATGTAATCACCTCCTAATTGATAACTACTCTACTAAGTTAAAAATCTCACGTTCACGCTTTTCTAATAGTGGAATGATTTTTCCTTCAATAATTTCTTGGAAATGTGGTGTTTCACGATGACCCTCTAATGCAGCTTGATCCACATATTGCTCATATAGTAAGAATAGATCTGGATTATCTTGAGAGCGATTCGCATAATATATAGGGCAACCTTTTTCATATTCTTCTACTAATGGTTTCATGTCATTTAAATACTGTTGTACTTCGTCCCCTTTACCTGGTTTACAATGATATTTTGCTACTAATACGATCATTTTAGCTCCTCCTAAATAGTTTGATAGTTATTTATTGTTTTTATAAAATCCCGATAACGAATTGTGCAAGAGCCATCAGTTTCATAAATCATATCAATCGTTTCACAGTATTCTGGCTCTCCAAGATCTTTCTCAAGCAAATACGTTTTTAAAAATGCTCGCAATACAGGTGAATGTGTAACACATATAAAGCGTCGGGTTTCCTCACCTGGTAGAGTCCCCAAGCTTTCCGCAAATTTCATCAACCGAACAGCAACAGTTAATGTATTTTCTCCTGGCGGATCATCAAGCCCAAGCCAATAACCTATCCGGTCTGGACTTTCCCAAAACTGTGGCCAGAATGGTACTTTTTTCACATGATTAACATTTAGTCCAACAGATTTGGTTTGTTCTGCTAACGCTTCAGCTGTTGAAACCATCTCCACCCGTAAGCCTCCCAAATAGATATCCGGGTTCCGTATGGCATCTTCTACCATTGGCTCAGATAAAACAGCTTCCTCTACATCACGTTCCTGAAGCTTATCAAGAATACCATTCCGCAGCATTTCGGCAGTTTGACGTGTTCGATTCGTGGATGCATAGAGAAACGTTATCTTCTCATGATTCGTTATTTTCTCGCCAAATAAAGCTCCTATTTTCCGAGCAAATTTAGCGCCATCTTCTGTAATTGGGACATCACCTTGATGAGAAGCAACTTCTCCATGTCTTACAAAATGAACATAGAGAGTCATTCTAAATCACCTCTGTCTTTAATCGCCCTCCATACTCTTTCGGGCGTTAGTGGAAGTTGATTAACACAAATCCCAATGGCTTGAGCTACTGCATTCCCAACAGCTGCTGGTACACCCATTAAGCCACCCTCACCTACACCCTTTGCCCCAAATGGCCCGGGACCATCTCCATTTTCAATGACACGGGAACGGAAATCATCCGGAAGGTCATTGAAAAGAGGAACACGATATTGAACTAAAGATGGGTTGCTTAATACCCCATCTTCGAAGATCATTTGTTCATATAACGCTGCTCCAATACCTTGCATCGATGAACCAATATCTTGACCTTCTACCTGCTGGAGATTTAATGCCTTACCTGCATCAACTGCTGTCAATAGTTTTATAATTTTCACTCTTCCTGTCGCAGGATCGACTTCCACTTCTGTTGCAACCCAACAAGGCTCCCAGAAAGGAGTTGATCCTCCTAAAGGTGCTTTCGTTGGTGTTAATAGAAATTGACCAACCTCGCATATTTCAATTCCATATTGCTGTTTCGTCTGCATGAGCACTTCGGAAATCTCTAATCGGTGCTCTTGTGATCGAATCATCCCATTTTCAATAGAAATTTCATCAATTGAAACATTTAACAATGCCGATGCTCGTTTCACCAATTTCTCTTTGATTTTTTTTGCAGCATCTTGCACCGCACTTCCCATTGCAACCGTCGATCGACTTGCTGTTGTCGTAGAGTCGAATGGAACCATTGCTGTATCAGGGTGTGTGACAAATACTCGGTTTAGAGGAATATGTAATTCTTCTGCAGCAATTTGTGCCATGACGCTTAAAGAACCTTGCCCCATTTCAGCAGTCCCCATTAAAATGGAAACACTTCCGTCTCCATGTAATCTTGCTATCGCAGTAGACTCGGATGGAGCTTGACTTGGTTTAAAAGAAACAGCAACGCCTCTTCCTCGCCAAGGTTTTAGTGGTTGGTTCCAACCAAGTTCTTCTGTTAAATCCTTTAAAACAGGAGCCAAATCTGAATCCATTGGAGTATCTCCTTCTGCATACAGCTCACCACGCTTTAAAAGATTTTTCATGCGAAACTCAACTGGATCCATATTAAGTATTTTTGCAATTTCATCCGTATGTTGTTCATAAGCCCATGTTGCTTGTGGCACCCCAAACCCCCGATACGCTCCACTTGGTGGTGTATTTGAATAAATAGCCCGAGAATGAATTTCCAAATTAGGAATACGATATGGACCGGCTGAAACATAGCCACCTTTTTGGGCAACACGAGGCCCACAGTCCGCATAAGCACCTATTTGATAATCTATATTCACCGTTCTTGCAACTATTGATCCATCTTTTTTTACACCACTTTTGATTATCACTCTTGCGCCTGCCCTACGTATCGTCCTTGCTGTTTCTTGCATAGATAAGGCAACTCTAACAGGTCTTCCAGCTTTCATGGCTAGTACAGCTGCTAAAGGTTCAATTTTAGTAAATGCTTTCGCTCCAAATGAACCACCCATTGGGATTGAAATGACACGTACCTTTGCTTGGGGTAAACCAAAAATCAAAGCTAGGTCCTGTCTTACTACAGCGGCTGTTTGGGTTCCAGTCCATACCGTAATTCCAGATTCATCATATTTTGCTACAGTATGAATAGGTTCAAGTGGGAAATGATGAATGATTGGTATTTGGTATTCATTTTCAATTACAAAATCTGCGGCCGCTAATGCAGGAGTAACCTCACCTCGTTCATAATCAAACTTATAAGCAATATTTGATGAATTGCTTGGATCAGTATTTGTTAACACTTTGTTATAGTGGCCACCCTTGAATGTTTCCGTTTGAACCTTAGGAGCATCAGGATCTAAAGCGGCCTCAATGGAATCTACCACTGGGAGTGGATTATAAGAAACATCTATTAAACTAGCAGCCATAAAAGCTGATTTTTTATCAATTGCTACAACAGCCGCCACTGGCTCCCCTTCGTAGCGCACTCGATCAATTGCAAGTACAGGTTGGTCACGAAAAACTGGTCCGTAATATGGATCTAACTCTTTTAAATCATCTTGAGTAAGCACACAAATAACACCAGGCACATCTAAAGCATCTGTGATATCAATTGATTCTATTTCAGCATGTGCAAACGGGCTTCTAACAATAGCTGAATCAAGCATTCCATCCATACGTATATCACTTGGAAAAGGGAGCTTCGCTGTTACCCTAGCACGATAATCCTTACGTGGAATCTTTCGGTCAGTGCTTGATTCAGCATTCGGAACTCCGGATTTAATCATAAATCTTTACTCCTTCCCGCTGCTGCTTGGATGCTGCCTGTTGGACCGCTTCAACAATTGTAGAATAACCTGTACATCTACAAATATTTCCATGTAGATAGTGTTTAATTTCAGCCTCGGTAGGGTTTGCATTTTCCTTTAGTAATGCGAGAGAGGACAGCATCATTCCTGAAGTACAAAATCCACATTGAAGTGCACCCTTTTCCATAAATGCTTGTTGGATGACGTGTAGGTTTTCTCCATCTGCTAATCCTTCCGCTGTTAAAATATCTTTTCCGTCCATTTCAATCGCTAGTGTCGTACATGCACTATACGGTTTTCCATCTAACAATACAGTGCAAGCCCCACACACTTGCATATCACAAGCTAACTTTATACTGATTAATCCTCTATCCCTTAAAACGTCGATTAATAAGTCGGATGCATTGACATCAATATTTATCTGTTCTCCATTAACAGTGCTAGTAATATTATGCATTTTCATGATTCTATCCCCTCCTTTCCTTTAATAAAGGCTTCCTCCACAGCAACTCTTAAAAGCGAGGCAACAACATGTGTTTTATATTCAGCACTTCCATCATTATCATCAACTGCATCCATTTCCGGTGTTATCCCCTCAACCCACCAATCAATTTCCTTCTCAACTACTTCAATGCTTTTTCCTACTAGTAAAGCTTCCATCGTAGTTAAGCGGGTAGGGATTGGATTCGTTGCTGCGACAACGATTTTTGAGTCAGTAATTGTCTCAAGGTTAGGATCTAAACGTAAGACGGCAGCAACTCCTGCCATTGGAAACTCCACAATTGAAAATTTATGATAGGACGCCCCAGTACGTTCACTCAAAAATGGAACCTCAATGGAAGTAATCATTTCACCTTCCTCTAGCGCGGTTTCAAACGGTCCCAACCAAAAATCACTCATTGGAATTTGTCTGGTTCCTTTTGCCGAAATTGTATTAATATCAGCTTCCGCGGCTACTAGGTATGCACCAGGGTCTGAACGCGGTTCGGCAAACGCAAGGTTTCCACCAATCGTTCCCGCCGTTCGAATTCGGATATTTCCAATATTGTTCTCTAATTGTGCTAAAGTAGGTTGATATTTTTGGACAATTGGAGAGTTAGCGATTTCCGCATGTGTTGATAATGCACCTATTCTTAATCTCTTATTCTCTTCATCTATTTCAATGAAATTTAGTTCTATTAATGAACGTAAACTTATTAAATTTTCGTATTCAAGCATTCCTTCCTTTAATACCTGTAATAATTCTGTACCCCCAGCATAATAAGCAGCATCTTCTCCTAATTTAGCCTTTAGTTCGACTGCATCATCGATACTTTTTGCTTTAACAAGGCTAAAGGGCTGAAGCATTTTGTTGGCCTCCCTCGAGTACAGCGGTTAGATTCTTCGCGAAATCTTCAACCTTTTCAGTGAATTTTCGATTGACCATTCCTTGACCAAGCGTTGCGAGCTTTCCTTTCATCTGGAGGTCCACTTTTAAATGAAGCTCTGACCCACCAGATTCATTTTCATTAACTTCAACAAACAGTTCCAATTGAACATGGGTTTTTGTGATTTTATCTTGACCCCATGCCTTGATTTTCATTAATGGAAATTCTGCTTCTTCTAATGATAATTCCATAGGAAAAGAAACTTTAAATGGTCCGACTCTATCAGTTGCCAATGCACTGTAATGTTTATTGATTTCGATAACCTTCATATTCTCAACACCTGGAATGCACTCAGCAACACGTTCAATCGTAGTTACCCAATCCCAAACAACATCTCGTCCTGCGGTTAATTGAATAGAGTGTTCAATTTTCATCGTTCTTCCCCCCCATTTAATCCCTCAAATTTACTATTCTTCTAAAATAGCAACAGCCCTGACGGCTGCACCAGTAGCACCTTCCCATTTGATTGGCAGCACAGATAATAAGAATCCGTGCGACGTAGGGATGTTTTCAAAGTTCATCATATTTTCAAGATGGTAATATTCGTGTGTTAGCATAACCTTATGAGCTTCCCAAAAGAGCTTCTTTTCAAACATCGACCAAACAGGTGGATCAAAGGTTGGAGCATCACATCCCATGACTTTAACACCTTTTTCAATCAAATAGATCGTTGCCTCGGCACTCATCCCTGCGAAATCGCGATGATAGCGGTCTTCCTGATTATAAGCACCTGCACCTGTCCACATAAGAACAATATCTCTTTCTTTAATTTCATAATTAATGTCTTTCTCCGCTTGCTTGATATCCTCAACAGTGATGACACTTCCCGGTTCTTTATGACGAAAATCTAATCGAACTCCGTCTCCGAAACAATACTCTACTGGTATACCTTCAGCCCCAGGACCATCTCCCCTCATATGGCGGAGTGAATCCATATGTGTACCAATATGATCTCCTTGAACGATTACACAATGGGCTGTTAGCCATTCTTCTCCAAACTTAGTCGCACCAATATTATTAGCAAATTCAGCATGGCTTTCGACCTGGGCAATAATTGGTTTAGCTACCCTTGGGAAAGTTTGCATATCTGGACCAATCGTTAAACTTAAATCTATTATTTGACGTGGCAACTGAATGCGCCTCCCTTGTTAATTTTTTTCTATACCTTTATACTTATAAGTCGGGAGCACTGGTGTGTGTTGAAACAGATACTGAGTCGCTGCAACGACCCAGCATCTTTTAATAGTTAGTCGAGAATTGTAACCACACCACTGCTTCCGTCTACACGGATTCTTTGACCTGATTTAATTTTGGTCGTTCCATCTAATGTACTTGTAACTGCAGGAACTCCATATTCTCTTGCGATTACTGCTGGATGAGAAAGCACTCCGCCAGAATCTGTTACTAGACCGGAAATTTTACTAAATAATAGTGTCCAAGCAGGGTTCGTCATTCTGCATACGAGTATGTCCCCTTGCTGAAGCTTATCAAAATCGTCCGGACTACTAATATAACGTGCTACCCCTTCGACTACCCCACTTGAAGCAGCAAGTCCTCTAATTTCACTAACCTCTTGATCTTTTGTTTTTGATAGTTCAAAACGTTCCGGATATCCCCAAACGCCTGCATACACTTGTTCATGTAAGGCCCAATGGTCGGCTGTTCCAACCCAATCACGAGGGCTAATCACATGTGCCTCATCCTGCTCCTGTCTGCGCTTTGCCACAAGTGCTTTTGCATCAAACGCATCTGGAACGGCAGCTAAATGGCGTATTTCATCATACACAAGATAGAAGATATCTTCTGAATCATCGAGATCCCCGCGGTTTACAAATTTCTTACCAATTTCCTTAATGGCTATTCTCATACGAGCATATGTCCCTTGGTCGATATAAAAATGATGGTCTGGTGTTAATGGGTTCATTGCAAGCGCTAATTCAAGTGCATCATTAAATTTCTTAAGGTCGTCCTCATTTTGAATTCGAGAACGTAGTTCATTTATTGCTGACTCTTGCTCAACCGCCACCCTCTTATTATCTTGGTGATAGTCATAATCTGAATCTAAGTAATTGCGCAATGTTTCATAAATTGGAGCAGGGTTTTCTTTCCAAAGCTCATAAGTGTATTCATGTGTAAAGATTGCTTTGTATCCATACTCCTCTTTATAGCGATTAATTTCATCTAAAATTGCCTGTCCTTTTTCTGATTTTGCTAATGCGGTTTGTATGTTTTCAATCGTATCCTGCTCCGTGAATATCGCCTTTAGCTTCGAATCAGCTTTAATTTTTTCCTTAATATCAAATAATTCTTTTGAAGATTCCCAGTTTTTATCTTTAATAGATACGAGAACCTTCCCAACAAATTGGCCAGCATCTTCACCGGCAACCTCTACCGCAATATTGCTGAATTGTGAGTGTGCAGCAAATTGTGCTAAATTTAAAATCCAATGAATTCGGAAATGTCTTTCCTGAATGTCGATTGCATCCTCAAATAAGACCATCATTTCTGGAATACTAGAATTTTCATAAGGGAAATTATCTAAGTACTCAAGATTCTTCTTAATCTCTGGAAGATACCTTTCTTCCCACCATCCAAGAAAACGAGTTGCATAGATTGGAAGCATCATTCCGAAATACGGAGCTAATCTTGCTTCTTCTTCAGGATCTCTTCGCTTCACCGAAGTATATAAGTAACCGTTTACATTTAATGCGTTCCACTCCTTTCCGAATGGCACACCGAAACGACGGAACATGTATTCACATGTTTCCCCCCACCAGCCACCGATGTCAAAATATAACGGCGAAACCGGGCGGGGAACGTGGAGATCATCAAACCACCAAAATTCATCTTTGTCACTTTCAGTTCTCCACTTTATTGGAAATTTTTCATTCCCTAAAAACTGGCCCAAAATTTCCCTCGAATTCACTTGTACTGTCATTCAGATTCCCCCTTAAATTGATAAAAATATATGCAAAAGGCCAATTGGCCAAAATGCCACGTTTAAGGAGTAGTAGAGGTTAGCCCAACTATATGTTGGCGAATAACTTTAACAGCTATATCCGGATCACCCGAGATGATTGAGTCTAAAACTTCATTATGTCTTTCCGCTAATTCCACTAGCTCTTTTTTAACAACATGAGTCGTAATAGTTGTCCAAGTATTTGGATGAATATCCTCCCACATTGCTAATAAAAATTCATTCCCTGATAATTCCACAATTTTGCGATGAAATTCGACATTAAACGCAATTGATTTTGCTGCATCAACGGCTTTAGCTGAATTGACCATTTCATTAATTATCTCTCTTAATTTGTTAATATCGTCTTTCGTAACTCTTGCTATTGCCAAACGAATTGCGGTTTCCTCTAAAGAAGCTCGAACAATGGAACGCTCAGTAATTTCTTTTTCAGAAAGTTCTTTTACAAAAGAACCCCGATACGGTTCTGAATGAAGTACCCCCGTCTTTTCAAGTTCCCGTAGAGCTTCACGAACCGGACCCTGGCTAATTCCTAAGGACTTAGCAATTTGCGTTTCAACAATACGGTCACCTGGTTGTAAGTTCCCATTTATGATTGCGTCTAATATAAAGTTTTTTACGTGGTCCCTTAAAACTGTTTTTTTAAGCGGGGACTCTTGAGCTGATTCAAGCCATTCCATTAAAACACTTCCTTTAAATTGTTGTTATTGGGCGACTTTGAAGGAGGTAAACCTTCCCTAACTTAATGGCCCATTCCACATCTTGAGGAGACCCGAAAAAGTCTTCAAGATTTGATGCTACCTTGTTTAATCGATGTAATTCAATACTATTTAAAACTTGTGCACGAACCTTATCAGGCGGCACAGGTTTTTGTTCCACTTCATTTTCACTTCGAACAATCATATGGGTTTTTGGTAATACGTTTGCCATCAATAATTTGTTTGATTGTTTCTCTATTATGTACTGATCAGGTGTAACCTCCCCTGATACTAGCGCTTCCCCCAATCCCCAACAGGCTTCGATTATCACTTCATCGCCTTTTGTTACCGGATTAATGGTAAACATAACACCAGCTTTGTCGGCATCGACTAATTTTTGAATAACTACTGCACTTGCAACCTGTTCATGCTTAATATTTTGTCGAACACGGTATGCAATCGCCCTATCTGTAAAGCATGAAGCCCAGCAACACTTTACGCGGTGTAATACTTGCTCTTTATTAACAACTCCCAAATATGTTTCTTGTTGGCCGGCGAAGCTTGCTTCTGGCAAATCCTCAGCAGTCGCACTAGAACGAACTGCAACCGGTCCATTATCTGGACATAATTTTTCATAAGATGAGACAATTTCTAACTCTAACGATGCTGGTATCTTTAATGATTCGATTGCTGAACGAATCACTGATGATGCCTGTCTTGCAGCTTCTTCATTCTCTAAGTTTAAGTTTTCTAATTCATTTTCAATAAGCTTGTCTACTCCGGTTTCGGCCAGTGCTGTTAAGTAAGCCTCAGTTGATACGACAAACCCTTCTGGAATCGGCAGCTCTGCCCTTGTCATTTTTGATAAGCTTGCTCCTTTTCCACCGGTAAGTTGCAGATTTTCTCCTTTCGGTTCATTAAACCAAATAATCATCCTCAAACCTCCCACAGCTAAAGTTAGATAGTTGAAATTAAAAATAATAAATAATCGATTATTTTTAATTCAAAAAAAATATAACCTTTATAATTTTCTAATTCATCCAACAATTCAAATTATATACGCTTACATTTTATTTGTAAATAAAAATTTATAATAAATAATCGATTATTTACCTTTTTTATTTATCAACGACAACATTAAATATTGTTTGGCATGTTCATAATCTTCAGGTTTATCAATATCAAGATTCCATTCCTTCACCATAAAATCAACGACAGTTACGATTTCAGGATTGGATTTGATTATTTTTCGTGCCCCTTGATCTCCCTCAATTTCAGTTAGATCATTAAAAACAGATGCATCAAAAAGCACTGGATGACCCACTTCTCCCCTATAACGTGGACGAACGATTCTAATTCCACTCGCATATTGTCTTTCGTAAGTCTCATAAATTATTCTTATAACTTCTAAAGGGATAAACGGTTGGTCAGCTAAAAAGACCATTACAGCATTAGGATTTTGCTTTTCGTTGGCAAGCGCAAAAATCCCCTCCTTCAATGAGGATGACATTCCCTGTTTATAATTATCATTTTCAATATAGGTTACATTTAGGTTCTCTACTAACTCTTTCATCTCATTTGTCTTCTCATTGCCGACAATGATAATGGGTTTTAACTTTAATTTTAGTGCCAATTCAACTGAATAAAGGAAAAGTGGTTTGTTCCCTAAATGAATAAGCTGTTTCATTTGCCCAAATCTACTTGACTGACCTGCGGCTAAAATAATCGCTCCAATGTTTTGCAAAATAAGCTCTCCCCCTTTTATGTAAAATCGTCGTAATTGACCTTGTATTGATTAGAAATAGTGGAATTTACAATCTCAAGACAATTTAATTGGTGGCCAAACGCACATCCACCATCAATCCCTATTTTATTTTTTGAAAACCAAATCTCATTTGATTGATGAATTTCATATGTTCGGGTGTGGCCAAATACCACCTTTTTATTTATATTAAGTTCACTATTTATGAATGGTTTTCTGATGTTTAATAAATCTAGAGGCGATTGATTTTTTAAATCTTTCACTTCAGGATTAATACCAGCGTGTACAAAGATAAAATGTTCTTCTTCGTAATAAAGAGGCAATGCTTTTAAAAATTCAATGTGAGAACGATATTTATCAATAATAATGTTTAATACATGGTCAATTGATTCATTCTCTGCATTTGGGTAGTAGCTTTTGAGAGTATCAAGTCCACCGTATTTCAAAAATAGGTCATATAATTCTATTTTTCTCGTGAGAATCAAGTCTAGAAATCTTTGGTCATGGTTCCCCCTTAAAGCAATTACATTTTCGTTTTTAACCATCTTTGCAACTGTTTCAATAATTTCTTTACTATTCGACCCTCGATCTACATAGTCTCCCAGTAAAATAAGTTTATCCCTTAATGGTTGATAGTTTGCCTTTTTTAAAAGTGCCTGAAAATGTGGTAAACAACCGTGTATATCACTAATAACTAGCATCCTTGTCAATAGTTGAACCTCCAATCTATGGATATTTTCTATTTGCTTGTATATTAACACATTAATTCATTGGCGGATTTGGTTGGAAGCAATTTTTATCATAAAAAATACCCATCAATGTACTAGCTTGATGGGCATGTTGGTAGGTCACTTTTACTGGCCTACATTCTTTTCTCGTTGTTCTCGCTGTTCTTTTGTATAAATCACTTGCATCGGATTACCTCCGACAAAGCTGCCAGCTGGGACATCTCTATGAACTAATGTACCAGCTGAAACAATCGCCCCGTCCCCGATTTCCACACCTGGCAAAATCGTTGAATTAGCACCAATCATTACCTCGCTGCCAATTTTAACATCACCCAGTCTGTATTCTTTAATCAAGTATTCATGAGCTAAAATCGTTGTATTAAAGCCAATGACCGTGTTGTTCCCGACACTGATTTTTTCTGGGAACATGATGTCTGGGACTACCATCAGTGCAAAGGCTGTTTTTTCCCCAACCTTCATCTTTAAAAAGGTGCGGTATAACCAATTTTTCATACCTAAAAATGGTGTGTATCGTGCAATCTGGATGACGATAAAGTTTTTTACAACCTTCCAAAAAGAAACGGTTTTATAGATTTGCCAAAGCGAATTTGGACCCGAAACATAATAACGTGTGGTTCGTCGTTTCACTATTTTTTCATCCTTTTACCGAAACAATATCCAATAAGTCACTCATATTCTCAAGCATAAAATCAGGCTTGTACTCCATTAAGAAGTCTTTCCCTTTATGAGACCAAGCAACTCCAGCCGTCTTTGTGCCTGCATTTTTTCCCGCTAAGATATCCTGATAATTATCGCCAATCATAATGGCTTCTTCAGGTGTTGATCCCAACAGTTTCAATGCCAACAGCACAGGTTCTGGGTCTGGTTTTGGATTTTTGACATCATCCAATGTAACAACGACATCAAAAAATTGATCAAGCTTTGTTAGTTGTAAACCCATGTTAACTGTATTTCTTATTTTTGTTGTGACGACCCCAATTTTATAGCCTTTTTCCTTAAGTGTTTTGATTGTTTCAAACACACCAGGAAAATCAGTTACAAGTTCGTCATGCTTTTCATGGTTAAATTTACGATATTCCGCAATCATTTCTTCTGCACGGTCCGGGTCTACAGAAGAAAAAGATTCATGTAGGGTTGGACCATTGAACGGTAGGATTTCCTCACGGGTAAATTGACGTTCTGGAAAGTAAGTTTCAAAAGTGTGTAAAAAAGATTGCAAAATCAGTTCGTTTGTATCAATTAACGTTCCATCTAAATCGAATAAAAATGTTTTAATTTCCATAAATAGGTTCCTTTCTATTATTATGCTCGACACGGTTCCAGATAAATGAAATCACCATTGTTAAAATGGTTGCTGTAAGGATGCGTATTAACAATAGCGGTAATACTGGGATGCCGAGTGGGATGAAGATTAGCGTATCCTCAACAACTGCGTGACAGGACACTAAGAATATTAAGGCCAACGTTACATCCTTCTTACTTACATTATCCTCTTTTACCGCCTGAATCATTACACCTGCTCCTAAAGCTAGGCCGAACAAAATACCTGATGCCAAGGTTGTAGTTGTATTTTCCTTCATCCCCAGTGCTTTTGTGACTGGTGTCATCCATTTTGAAAACACATCCAACCATTTTAATTCTTTTAATATTTGAATCACAACCATAAGCGGAATAACAATAATCGCTAATTGCAGAATCCCAAATGATGCTTTTTCAATTCCATTTAAAAGGATACTGCCCCAGCCTGTAATTTGTTCCTCTGTTCCTGACACAAGTCCATATTTTGCTAGTTCGCTACCGCCGTTCCAAACTAGATTAATAACAAAGGCAGAGATAAACGCAAGACCGAGTCTTACTGCAACAATGATCCATATTTTCATTCCTACCTTTGCAGCAACGGTAGATTCGATAATCATATTATGTGAGAATGATAGCATAACTGCTAAGATAAATACTTCTTTTACAGTCAAATCCAGTGTCAAAATCGCACCAATTCCTGCATACAGGTTCAAAAAGTTACCTAATACTAGCGGAATTGCCGCATCACCTGACAGACCAAACCAGCCCATAATTGGTGCAATCCACTTAATCACCCAATCTAGCACTGGTGTATGCTGAAGCAATGTAACAATCAGGGTAACAGGAAAAATTACTTTTCCCAATGTCCAAGTTGTCTTTAATCCAACTAAGAAGCCTCTCTTGATCATTTCCAGCAAGTTTTCCCCCTCCCTTTTAGTTAAATCAAATACGCCTTGGCGTATTTGCGCCCAGATTTTTTCGAGCTTGCTCGAAAAGTTTCCTCTAAAAATCTGTGGCATCCGCCGGAGGCTGTAACTTTATTCAGTAAAGTTTCCTTTTTTTAGATTTACCCTACTACTTATTGAAATAGGGGACTTCTGATGCTGAATAAAGTTAGTTCTCTAGATAACGTTCGTTTGAATAACCCTTTTTTCTTCGATAAACAAGTACGATTAATGCTCCAACAATCGACACAACCGAAATTAACTGAGCCACTCGTATATCTCCAAGCATTAAGCTATCGGTACGCAGCCCTTCAATGAAGAAGCGTCCAATTGAATACCAAATTACATAGGTGAGGAACATTTCTCCACGTCTAAGGTTGACTTTTCGCAACATCAGTAAAATCGCAAATCCAACTAAACTCCATATGGACTCATATAAAAAGGTTGGATGATAGTACACGCCTTCTATATACATTTGATCCATAATAAAGTCTGGAAGTACATTATAGAAGGTTTGGATGTGTTCTTCCGCGATCGGGCCACCATGTGCTTCTTGGTTCATAAAATTTCCCCAACGACCAATCGCCTGACCCAAAATAATACTTGGTGCCGCGATATCCGCAATTTTCCAGAAGGACAAGCCTTTTACTCTTGCAAATACAATCGCAGTCACAACGGAACCGATAAGGGCACCATGAATCGCAATTCCACCCTCCCAAATGGCAAGGATTTTAGAAGGATTTTGGGAGTAATAGTCCCATTTAAAAATAACGTAGTAAATTCGTGCAGAGATAATCGCAATCGGCACCGCAAATAGCATAAGATCCATAAATGTATCCTTATGCATGCCTCTTCGTTCTGATTCCTTAATAGCAAGGTAAAGGGCAAGCATGGTTCCTAGCCCGATGATAAGTCCATACCATTGAATGCGCAGTACGCCTAGTTCTAAAAATGTTGGGTCTAATGGTTGTATGTTTCGATCCACTTTCTCAACTCCCTTAATTTTTTACATTTCGTCGTGTTCCCCATATTCAATTGCACTTGAAAGACGGTTAGTAAAATCCTCTGCTGCGTTTAAGCCCATTCGTTTTAGACGGTAATTCATCGCTGCGACTTCAATGATAACGGCAAGGTTTCGCCCAGGTCGAACAGGAATTGTATATTTCGTTAATTCTGTATCTATGATTTTCATTTTTTCTTCATCAAGCCCAAGTCTATCATATTGTTTCGTCTGGTCCCAAAGCTCAAGGTTTATGACTAAAGTAATTCGTTTAAAACTACGTATCGCTCCAGCACCGAATAGGGTCATCACGTTGATGATACCAAGACCACGGATTTCAAGGAGATGCTCAATTAATTCAGGTGCACTACCAATAAGTGTGTCATCATCCTCCTGACGGATTTCTACACAGTCATCTGCAACAAGACGGTGACCTCGTTTTACCAACTCGAGTGCAGTTTCACTTTTACCAACACCACTTTTACCGATGATTAGAACCCCTACACCGTATATATCCACAAGAACACCATGAACCGCAGTTGTTGGTGCAAGCTTGCTTTCTAAGAAGTTCGTAATCTGACTCGATAATCTTGTCGTTTTCTTAGTCGACTTAATGACTGGAACAGATTCGCGTTCGGAAGCCTCAATGAGCTCTGGTGGCACTTCCATATCCCGCGAGATAATGATTGCAGGCGTAATATCGGTACAAAGCTTCTCCATACGGTACACTTTTTCATCATGTGACAATTTCTCAAAAAAGGTCAGCTCTGTTTTTCCTAAAAGCTGAATCCGCTCTGCTGGGTAGTAGTCAAAAAATCCAGCAAGCTCGATACCTGGTCTTGATATATCACTTGTGGTAATTGGGCGATTTATTCCCTCTTCCCCACTAACCAACTCTAATTTAAATTTCTCGATTAAATCCTTTGTGCTAACTTTTGGCACAGCTGTTCCTCCTTGATTGTGACTCATGTAGATTTATTTTTTAAAAGCCCCCGTTTTTCTTGCTCAAACGGGCTTGTGTTTCGCTGAAATTATTAAATTCAAACTCATTCTCCTATTTTAGCATTTTTCTGTGTAACGCCAAAACTTTTCTAATTAAAATGAGGAAGAATATTGGTGAGTGAGTTTTTGAGGGATGTGGATGAGGGGAATCGAGGACAAATAAAGCTATCTACTTATCTAAATTGTCTCGGAGAAAGGTTGTCAAAGACAATTCGTTTTTTTCTTCCGGGGGTTTTGTCTCCGAGAGATGGTCTCAGAGACAGCTTGACTGAAAAACTCATTG